>CBDAFG010000033.1:0-20793 GCA_965195205.1 uncultured Pelolinea sp.
AGCTGCAAAACAGATATTGCCCTTGATGAAGACGATCTCACAAAACAAGAAATCCTCGAAAATTCAGGTGCTCAAAAACTCGGTGGAGCTGTGGTTTTCGTATGGGATCTGGATAGACTCGAGACCTATTAATTAATGACCCAGAATATTGAAAAAATATATCGCAGAAAAGAAAATATAGAAACAATTGATCCACTTCTTTCAGCATTGCGAACAATTTCCCTTTCAAATTGGCGTTCATCTCTAAACAGAAATAAAAACCTAAAATCCTATATCGATGAACTTAATAGTGCCCATAAAATTGTTCAAGAGAATGCCAATATAGAGCATCCTCATGCGAATTCACAGAAGAAAATCCTTTATATCATTGGCAGCAATCGGGGTTTATGTGGTAATTTTAATAAGAATATCTACAATTGGTTTTTTCAAGAAAATTTATTCGATAAAGATAAATTAGACATCATAATAATTGGGAAACGTTTATCTCAAATTTTCAAACGATCAAATTTACTCTTTACCAATACAAAAATTTTTCCAGATATCAAGAATATTCAAGACTTTGTAATTTCCCTGTCAAGTTCTGATGCTGTCAATCTCCCGCAGCCATCAGTTTCTGTCCTTTATAATAAATATGTTGGTGCTAGTAAATATATAACTACTCTTCAAAACATCTTTCCACATGAAGAAATTGATCTGAATACCAGAGATACTAACAGTTGTAAATTCATCATCGATACAGACCCACTTCTGCTTATAAGAACAATTGAATCTATCTTATTTAATTCACATTTACAACAATGTCTTTTATCATCATTAGCATCTGAAAGCTCCACAAGATTCTCAATCATGGAGAGCGCTGGTAGAAATGTGGATGACCTGATCAATGAATTAGAGATAATTGTTCAGGATCACCGCAGAGGTAAAATTACTACTGAGACCCAGGAACTCGCTATTTCTTCCGGGTTATTGAAGTCTGATAAGTAAAACCTTATATCCCCATAAACTGCATCACAGAAGATCCTGTGAAAGCAAAAAGCAGCATTTTTAAGATCTTGCCTATCGCGCACCAAAACAAAAAGCGTGCTACAGGCATTTTTAACACTCCCGCGGCTATTCCAGTCAAGTCGAACAAAGGATTAGGTATGAAAGCCATGACCAATACGGTTAGGTTACCGTATTTTTTCATCAATTGTTCCAATTTTTGATACCGATCCTTGTGCTCCACCACAAACTGACCGCTAAACCCTGCAAGATATCCAGTAAGTTCACCCAAAGCAGCCCCACTACCAGCTGCTATTGCCACCCAGAACGGATTGAAAACAGCACCCATTGCAGATGTAAATACAACTCCAGGAATAGGCAAAATAAGAGTTGCATTTGATAAGATCGATACAAAAAAGATACCCGCATAACCAAATTTTACAAACTCTTTAATTTGGTTGCGGTTTAGTAAAAGGAAGATAGTCAACAAAAGCAGAGCAATTAGAATAACTACCCGAAATAATAATGTTTTCTGATTTTTTGAAGCAGCCATCACTCGGGCTTGTTAAGAAGTGATTCGATCCTGGCGATAACCATATCCATTGCGACCGCATTTAACCCCCCCTCAGGAATAATTATATTGGCGTATCTTTTTGAGGGTTCTGCAAACTCCAGATGCATCGGACGGACTGTTGTCAGGTATTGATGAATAACCATTTCCGTCGTTCTCCCCCGTTCGGTGATATCACGCTGCAAGCGGCGGATAAATCGCACATCAGCATTAGTATCAACAAATATCTTCACATCAAACATTTTCCTCAGTTCTGGTATTGCAAAAATTAGGATACCCTCAACGATAATGACACGCTGCGGGTCTACACGAATTGTCTTCCCCGTTCGGGAATGCGTGCTGAAATCATAAATCGGCAGCTCGATAAATTGCCCATTTCTTAGTTTATTTATATGTTCGATCATCAATTCAGTTTCCAAAGAATCCGGATGATCAAAATTAACCGCTGCCTTTTGGTCCGGCGGGAGTTCATTCAATTCCCGATAATACGCATCATGCGGCAGGTAGGCGATATGGTTTTTTCCAACTCTCTCTAAGATAACGTTCGCAACAGTGGTTTTCCCGGAACCTGTTCCTCCCGCAATCCCAATTACTAATGATTGAGGTTTCTTTGGCATAATAAAAATTATACATCACGAATTTTTCATGTTTTCTTGATAAAATTAACTTAATAATATTTTTAGGTGCATATGATCAATATTGATGTCTCTTTATACTACCATTTAAGACAGAAAGCCGGTGTGGGAACGATCTCATTACTTACCCCTGCTGGCATAACAATTAGAGAAGTTAAACAAATCTTAGAAAAAAAGCACCCTGCGTTGATCACTCATCTGGATAATGTGATGATTCTGATAGGGAAGAAAATTGTATTGGATGAATATACACTCAATCAAAATGCTAAAATCGCATTTCTCACACCAATTGGTGGAGGATAATAAGGATTATTGATGAAGAACAAAACCAGCATCAGCATATTATTATTGTTTTTAGTAATTTCAGGATCATCTTGTGGAAAACCAGAGCCGCAACCGGCAATAGAGATTACCGAAAATAATGGCAGCAATATAGAAGCTACTCAGCCCGTTTTAAAACAAGGACCTTGCGATAATATTTTCTACCCCTTAGCGCTAAATAACCAATGGATTTATCAACTCCAAATCGAGGGAGATGATGGACAACCTGAAATATCTGAATTGGGATTGACAGTATCAGAAGTTAATCAATCAAGCGCCATTTTAGCTGCACTTGATTACGATACAGGCATCGTAACGCAATCCACTGTTGAATGTAAAGATGGATCCATCCTTAATTTTCCTATGACAGAAATGAACCTTGTGTTTGGGGAAGTGTCTGGAGATTTACAGCTCAAATACAATTCCGGGGTTTTCATGCCCTCTCAAACTGATTTTGAGGTGGAAAATTGGACAAACACATGGGAAACAGATTTCACTGCATCCGGAATGATCAATGGATCATTCGATAATGAAACAGTAACTATTGATCTTTCCGACAGTTCAGTTAAAATGTCCTGGCAAGTGACAGAAAGAGACGCAACAATTCAGGTCCCCGCTGGAAATTTTCATGATGTTGTATTGATTAAACGTACATTGACATTTGAAGTGTCCTCACTTAAAACAGTTCTTGAAAGCGAGGTAATTGATATTTCCACTACTCTAATTCTTACTTCTAATATGTGGTATTCACCGTTTACTGGCTTACTCAAACAGGAAATAGATTCTGCAACAATTAGCCTTTATGGCATTAATTTTCCCATTGGATCAACAGGGAAAATTCAGTTGAAATCTTCAAATACGATAAAATAAGTTTCTTTAAAGTGATCGCACTCAATGAAATAGGGTGCGATCTTTATCTAACAATTATCTGATCAAATGTTAATTGACAGCTTGTATCTGGATAATATTTTTTAACTTGAGCATGCCCAGATCTGACTAGCTCTAAATTAATAAATTTATCATTAGCTATCACATAACGAAGCAAGCGTCCATATTTGTCAGTTTCAGATTGGTCTTTAAACAAATATACTAGCGAGGTTGATAAAATCTTCTTGTTTTCCTCTGCAGCTTCAACTGCTGCTTGACGTTTATCACTATTGTATTCAGGGGTGTCAATACCTATGTACCTGACTTCAAAAATTGACCCTTGAATTGCTACACGAATTGAGTCTCCATCAATAATATCAAGCAAAGTCCCTACTTCATACGAGGAGATATCAGGAATACAATCAACCCCTTCGACGAATGTGAATTCTTTTTCATTTTGAGAAGAGACATCTTCTTGATTTGAAAATATATGACTGGTGGGGAGAAGATTAGTTAGGGCAATACAAAAAAATCCGATAGCAAGAATGGTTATCCCAACAGATAATAAAATACCTCGTTTATTCAATCGGGTGAGATTTCCCTCAAGAAACTTTGTCCGATGGCGGGAGGTGTTACTGAGAATACTTCACCAATCGTCGCCGCAACATCTGCAAATGATTGCCGTATACCTAAATTCACATTAATTTTTACTTGTTTCCCAAACACAAGCAGAGGGATATATTCTCTTGAATGATCTGTGCTTTTTGTGGTGGGATCTACTCCGTGATCCGCAACAATCATGGCAATATCCGTATCCTTCATTGTATTCCTGATTGTGGGAATAAAAGCATCGAATTCCTCAAGTTTCTGGCCAAATCCTTTTACATCATTTCGATGTCCAAAGGTCATATCGAACTCAACCAGGTTTGCGAATAAAAGTCCTGTAAAATCTTCATCTAAAAAATCAACCAATGCTTGAATGCTTTCCATATTGAAAACTGAGTGGTGTGTCTTTGTGATGCCTCGGTTCCCGAAAAGATCATCAATCTTTCCAGTAGCATATACTTTGTGCCCTTCCTTGATCAAAGTATCCATCATCGTATCCGTAGGAGCAAGCAGCGGATAATCATGCCGCCGTTTAGTGCGAGTAAAGGTTTCCGCATTATCACCAATAAAAGGCCGAGCAATAACGCGGCCAACAGCATGCTCACCCTTGAGCATTTTACGCGATATTTCACATAAGTGATACAGTTCGTCAATTGAAATAACATCTTCATGAGCAGCAATTTGAAAAACCGAATCCGCAGAGGTATAAACAATTGGTTTGCCTGTGCGAACGTGTTCCTCACCAAGTTCTTTAATTATTTCAGTTCCTGATGCTGTTTTATTTCCCAATACTTCTAAACCCGTTAATTTTTTAAATTCATCCAGCACTTCTAACGGGAATCCATTTGGGTAAGTCGGAAATGGTTCTTTTACTTCAACTCCCATCAATTCCCAATGACCAGTAACTGAGTCTTTGCCTTTTGAGATTTCCTGACATTTTCCATACGCTCCCCAAGTCTTCTCCCGTGGAGGAACACCTTCTATTGGGGTGATGTTTCCCAGTCCCATTTCACCCATGTTTGGAAGATCAAGCCCCCCTAAGACACGCGCTGTATTTGATAATGTATTACTGCCAGAATCCCCATAATCACTTGCATCCGGCGATTCGCCAGCTCCGACACCATCGATAACAATTACTGCAATACGTTCAATTTTCATTTTTTAAGTCCTGTCAATTATTTTACTCAACCCTGATAATTGTATGTGAGAAGAACATGATCTCTAATCTGAATATAAATAAATTTTTCTATCTATAAAAAAACCGTGAGCCACCGAAGGGAATCGAACCCTTGACCCGTCGCTTACGAAGCGACTGCTCTACCATCTGAGCTACGGTGGCGCAAGTCAAATTATATCAGTAAGCGGTTATAATCTTCTACTAGCATGAATATAGCTATCATCTCCTATCACACATGCCCACTAGCAACTTTAGGGGGAAAAGATACTGGCGGAATGAATGTGTATGTCCGGGATCTCACAAAGTATCTGGGACAATTTGGAATACATGCAGATGTATTTACAAGGTCACAAAACGAGCATGTTCCGCATGTTCTTCATGATCTTGGGTGCGGAAACCGCGTTGTACATATACCCGCTGGCCCAGAAACTTTGCGGCCTAAAAAAGAACTTCTAGGATATCTAGATTCTTTTGTAGAAAATATTTTAGATTTCGCAGAAAAAAAACATATACATTATGATCTGATCTTCAGTCATTATTGGTTATCCGGTCTCGCTGCTTTGAAATTAAAAAAAATATGGGATATTCCAGTTATTCATATGTTCCATACTTTGGCGCTCTTAAAAAACAAGATTGCCCGTTCCGAGAAAGACAAAGATGGAAAATATCGTATTGAAGGGGAAAAAAAGGTATTGGCTGAATTAGATAAACTAATCGTCGCGACAACAGATGAAAAGGATAATCTGAAAACCTTATATTCCACTCCGGAAAATATTATTAAGATCATTCCCCCAGGTGTAGATACTACTCATTTCTATCCAATTCCGGTGGATGAGGCAAAGGAATTCATTGGTATTCCGGAAGATGAAAAGATGATCCTCTTTGTGGGGAGAATAGAACCCTTAAAAGGTATTGACACATTACTTCAAGCTATCTCACAACTAAAACAGGCTGACATTCTCCAGAGATGTCCTCATTATCTCTATATCATCGGCGGCAATCCCGATCCAGATCAAGTTAATATGAACAAAGAGATGCAGCGGCTGCAGAATCTATGCAGTAAATTAGGATTGGATGATCTTGTACTTTTCTTAGGTAAGAGGGACCAGGATTCTTTACAGTACTACTACTCTGCAGCAGAAATGCTGGTGATGCCATCCCACTACGAATCCTTTGGGATGGTTGCGCTTGAATCAATGGCATGCGGCACTCCAGTGATTGCCACACAAGTAGGAGGATTGCAGCATCTCGTACAGGATCAAAAAACAGGATTTGTAATTCCTAATGATGATCCAGATGCACTTGAAGAGAAGATTTCCGTACTGATTTGCAAACCGGAATTGAGAGAGAAGATGAGCCAAAACAGCATTTCTTATGCACAATCTTTTTCATGGAATATGATCACTAAATATTTAATTGAAACCTTCGAAAAAACAACAAGTGATTTTCACTAACCTCAAAATTAATTATTTTCTTCTTGATCCTTTATAAATAATCCCCTCACCAAATCATTCCTGTAGGTCATCCATTGCTTCTAACAACATTTTTTCTTTCTCGAAATCTCTATCAAGTAAAGATAGCTGGTGAATGTCAGATTCCAGTTTGCTTACTCCAACACCTATCAACCGCACTCCATCCCCTCTTCGGTCCAGATTTTTTCAAATAAGCTCTTAGCGGAGAAGAAAATCACAGAATCATGGTTAGTAGGTTGATTCAGTGTGAGCTGACGAGTAATCGTATCGAAATTTGGCCAGCGGATCTTCAATCGGATTGTTCTCCCTAATAATTTTTTTCTTCGTAAACGCTGTCCCACTTTTTCAGATAAATTCTTGATAACTGAATAAAACTCTGATTCTTGTATTAGATGATCAAAAATAGTCCTTTCATTGCTGATAGATTTCACACTTTCATCATGTCCAACCAGGCGATCATCAATTCCCAATGCACGCCTTTTCAATATAAAAGCAAAACTACCAATGATTTTTTCCAGTTGTCCTAACTGTATACTCTGAATATCTCCTATTGTTTCCACTCCAACATCATGAAGAAGCTTTTCCGATTTAGGACCAATGCCCCACATTTCTCTAATTGGGAGAGTTTTTAAAAAAGATGCCTCATGCCCAACAAGTATCACTTTAATTGCCATTGGTGCAGTTGGTTTTCTATGATCAGATTTACCAATATTGGTAGCAATTTTTGCTACCAATTTATTTGAAGCAGCCCCAATAGAGCATGGTAAACCCGTTTCTTTTTGTATTTTATTTTGAATATCTATTGCTATATTCTTAGGTTCTTGAGGTAAATCACTCACGTCAAGGAATGCCTCATCGATAGAAATTGGTTCAACCAGAGGAGTTATATTTTGAAGAATATTCATAACGCGTTTGGAATACTGTGAATAATATCCATAATGCCCTCTCACCATGATAAGATCCGGGCATAAGCACAGAGCTTTCTTCATCGGCAAAGCAGATCGAACGCCATGCAAGCGTGCCGCATAAGAACATGAAGTTACCACACCTCTTCCATCTGATGTACCTCCAGTTGCGAATGCTTTGCCCTTTAAAGATGGTTCTAATAATTCTTCCACAGAGCAAAAAAATGCATCAAGGTCCACATGCAAAATTTTTCTCATATATTTTCCTGCGATATAGTATTTTTGTTCTATTGTACGACAAAAATAATTAAATAGAAATTGATTCGCAACGCTTTTAATGTGTGTATATCTCTGGCGATTTTATATTGAATCTATGGCATAGATCATGGCAGGATAAAAAGTTTCTTGAATTTGGAAATAAACGATCCCTCCATCTAACCACCCTAATTACTACATTCCCAATTCTCGCGACAGTAGAACAGGTAAACTCCTTATTATCTAGTAACGCAAAATCATTTCTCAGAATAAATGATCTCTTTTATCAGTTGGAAATTCCCGGATAGCTAGGTATACTACAGCGATCAATTGAATTAAATTATTGGGAGGAGTCTAAACATATAAGTATCGAAATTAATTTGAATCAGGAAACTCTTTTACTACTTCTTTTAAGAATTTTAGAGCTATTTGCCATTCTTCATTAAAAAAGTGCAACGTCACATTGTTAATTTGTAAATGATAGGTAATTTCCCCGTCAGGTTCCTCTGCTGTGTAAGCAAAGCAGTCATCTGTTTCTATAATTGTTTTCACTTTTGTATCCACATTTTCTTTCATTTTCTCTCCCTTATCAGCAGTTTTTCAAATCCTCAGATTCTTTTTTAGCACTAATCCAAAAACATACTCTTATGCTGGATTTTTTCAAACTCTATTCATTAACAAATTATCGCTCCTGAAAATGTCCTGTCCATTTGATTTGGATACCCAATTCTTAATTATCATTAACAGAATAATTAAATGATATCAATAAATTAAGGACACACTCCCGGATTCATCGAATTAAAGAATCCAGCAAACAAATTGCACCACTGATCTGTTGCATCGATAACAATCAAAGGTATTACACAGAAAATTACAATAAAGGCTAAAGCTACTAATAAGATAATAACCCATGCGGGTTTTTTCTGGTCGTCTGCCTTTTGGCTTGATGTTTTCTTTTTCCGGTTATTTTTGTCGGGTTTTATTTTGGGAGCTCGTACCTTTTGTGAATCTTCAACTTTAGTGATTCTCTCTTCATCCTGGGTCACCTCCTCAAGTGGTTCCTCTTGATCCAACTGAGAGGGTTTAGTAACCTCATCGATTTTTTCAACCACAAATTCGAGGACGTGATTCTCCCCAAGACTGATCAGGTCTCCATTTTTAATAACAGTTTGTTTCTTTAATTTCTTTCCATTCAAAAAAGTTCCATTGGTGGAATTTAGATCTTCAATCTGGAAGGTTTCCCTTTCCCTTGTAATAACAAGATGGTTTCGAGATATTTCAATATCGTCAATAACAATATCACTTTCCGGATCTCGGCCAACAATATTTTTATCTTTTATTAAATCAAATGATTTATTAATTTCATCGCCTGTTTTGACTATGAGTTTGATCGAACTTGTCATGGGCACCTCCTAATATTTTTCTCAATTTATTATGGGAAGTAAGATATCAAGTATATCAAGTTAAAAAACTCCCCGCCATGCCGTGTGCGGCGTAGTTTTGAACCTGATTTCGCAGGACGGGTTCTTCCTCGTTAGCTCCGCCTTGGCTTGCGCCTATCGCGTCACATCCGTAAGACAAGATCCCTTTATTTAAAGTGTTGGCTCAAAACAACGAGTGCCGCATCACGAACACAGCAGGATATTGTTTTTATACCATATTTCTACCAACCTGCATAGATTTCCAGATTTCGAATAAACTGCTTGACAGAGAAACAATGAAAAAATACACTTAACCACATGGACAAACACAGAATCAGAACTTTTTTCTCTATAGATTTGCCAGTCCTTACTTTAGAACAAATTAAAAAAGAATTATTTTATTTAAAGAATTCCACGCTACGAAATATTAATTGGACATCTTCCAGCTCTATGCATCTCACAATAAAATTCATCAGGGAGTTCAATCCCGACCACAAATCTTCAATACAAAAAGACCTGCGCTCACACCTTAGAAAATTTGGAGAAATCAAGTTGTCATTTGGAGAAATGGGTGTATTTCCAAATTTAAGAAATCCAAGAATTGTCTGGTTAGGCATAAATGAGCATGGGCAACTTATTCGGCTTGCCCGAGTTGTTGATCTCATTGCAAGCAATTATGGTTATCTAAAGGAAAAGAGGAATTTTTCGCCCCATTTGACCATTGGTAGAGTGAGAAATAATGCTTCATCAAGAGACAAGGAGCTACTTGTAAAAAAGATCGCAAATCATGAATCCATGGATATTACACCATTTACAACCAACAAACTCAGCTTTATAAAAAGCTCCCTCACTCCTCAGGGGCCTATATATTCCACACTTTTTAGAATCCCCCTTTGATCATTGTATATGCTACAATTTGAATTCTTAATTCTAAAATCTAGAGGTGAATTCTGGGAAAAACAGATACATTAATAATAACACGTGAGTTAGTTCGCGCGCTGGAAAAAAAGAAAGCGGAAGATATTGTTCTGCTTGATTTACGAGGTATTGCCGTTTTTACAGATTATTTTGTAATCTGTTCGGGCACAAGTGACAGAATGTTAAGCAGCCTTCTTAATACAGCAAAAGATTCCATGCACAATCTATTTGATGTAAAAGGAAATATCCAAGGTAACCCTAGTAATGGATGGATCGCGGTAGACTACGGAAATTTCGTCCTACATCTTTTTTCACCCGAGCAAAGAAATTATTACCTTCTCGAAGAACTATGGGAAAAAGGTAACATTTTACTTCGGATCAAATAAATTATTCCGCACTTACCAACAATCCTTTAAAAGCAGCAATTACTTCTTTGCTGTGGTTTGCGGGTTTTACGCCTTTATACACTTTCACAATATTTCCATCTTTGTCTATGAGAAAAGTTGTTCTCAGAACGCCATAATACTCTTTTCCAAACATTTTTTTCTTTCCCCAAACCCCATACATCTCACAGACTTTATGATCTGTATCAGCTAATAATTCAAATGAAAGTAAGTGTTTAGATTTAAATTTAATATGAGATTTTACATTATCCGGGCTAACTCCAATTATCTCAATACCTTGCTTCCGATATTCTTCATAATCATCCCGAAAATTACATGCTTCGGTAGTGCAGCCTGGTGTACTATCTTTCGGATAAAAATATAACACCACTGGCTTTCCTTTAAAATCTGATAAGCTAATTATTTCCTCTTCATTATTTAATAATTCAAAATTCGGAGCTATTGTATTTTTAAGTATCATTTTTCACCTCTGAAATTAGTATACATACAAAATCTGCTAAAGATTATTAATGATAATTTAATTTTTAAAATATGTAATTTTTTAGACATAGTATTGGTTTCAGATCAATTTAATGAACCTTATAACAAGCATTTTTATCACTAATGAATGTTTTCATATACAATTCAATTATGAAATCATCCTCACATACCAGTAAGAGTAAAAAATATCAAATTAATTTGATATTTACTTCTACTTTTATTCTTGTCATTTTTCCGTTTTTTATTATCAAATCAGTTTCAAGCGTAATCTTATATTTTTTCATTTTAGTAATTTCAACTGGATTTTCATTATTTTTCTGGATAAACTTTGTGCCGTTTTTCCCTAAAGGTTTTTCTGGTTTTTTTAATGCAGCCCAAATGTTAATTCTGTCCATATTTAGAAAGACAAAATCCTCATACCATATTCAGGCAGGTAAATTTGACAGGGATTATTTTTTCATACAAAATAAGCCGAAATTGGACACACTCCTGATCGACGAGAAAAGCGCAGTTATTGTGATCAACAATGCCGGCAAGAAACGGGTCATCCTGCATGGTTTTCACTTTATTAGTAATGGAGAAAAAGCCCTTCATACATTTGATATCGGATTTCACCATTTCTTTTGGGGGCCACAGGAAACAGAGAAACTATTTAGAAGTCATGTTCCTGATTTAGGTCTTAGCCAAGCTCACTTGCATTCTCTTAGAGTTGCTCAAACAAAGTGTAAAACCAAGGACGAAATTACAGTTATCCCTTCCTTTTCCGTATTTTATGATTTTTCCTCCCCAATGGGAAAAAACCAATTGGGAGAAATGTTATTAGGCATTTCCGATCATTTTTCCGCCAACAAGATATTCGGAGAATTGCAATTTGAAATAAACGAATTAATTGGAAAGTATGTAACCAACATCTGTAAAGATCTTCTGGAAAACGCAAATGTAAATCAACTAACTGATCAGAATTCATCATTGATAGACGATATTTTGATAAAAATTAACACAAAGGTTAGTGGTGTCACATCGGACTCGCACATAAAAAAGGAACATCACTTATTAGAAAGCATAAAACCATTGGGGTACTGGGAAATGCTAAATATCAGGGTGTTCTTGAATAATCTTTGGACAGAGAAAGATGTTCGATAACATGAATGATATGAATCAGCAAAACAAGCCAATTAGCGATCAATTATTTGATGCCAATGACTCTGCGAGAAAATTACGATTAGTTCTCTTTGTGCTCCTACTGTTAATATATTGGTCCTTTATAGCCCAAACAGAAGTTGCCCTCTTCGCCATTTCAGACAATTTTCTTGCGCTCTTCCCTAATCCCACAAATTTCACTTCAGGGGTCATACGGGATATAATCCTACGGTATTTTTCTCCTTCAACTATTTTATTTACTGCAACCCCACTTATCATTTTCCTTTCAATTAGGAAAACGATAAGCCGGTATTTGCACATACTATTTCCAGCAATCGGATTCAAGGAATCGGAGAGATATCTTACCAAAGCTGCATTCTCGTTTCCCATACTAAATACTCTTATCCAGGAAAACAACTTTGCGAAATCTCATCACAATCTAGAGCACCTTAAATTCCTTGGTGGCTTCGCCAAATTAGTTTTCGATCCATCATCCGCATTCATCATTCAGAAAAATAACAATCAGAAATATTACTTAATCTCTTCAAACCGCCAATGCATTACTGAGAATTTCATCCTTTCTCATGGAGAAATAATATATACGTTCATATCAAAAAGCGATCGTAAAGTGCTTTTAAAAAATCTGATCATCCAAGACGGTTACGGGCGAACCGTTGATTTTGGTTTGATTAGTTTCTTGTTCTTTTTCAACACTTCTCAAAACAAACCCGCAACATCTTCATCACAAGAAATCACTGTGCATGACGCAAGGTTATTATCTTGTCTTGGAAAAGTTGGAAGGAACACAATTCATCAATTCCTTCTTGATGAAACACGCAGTTTTTTACATACGAATGCATCGACAATGATAAAGGATAAGACTATTTCACTTTCCAGCAACCAAACTCATGGGAAAAATCCTGATATTGCACCTAAAATTCTTCATAAAAATTATTCAAAAAACACACCGATATTAATAAAAATATCACGTGGAGTGAGTCGAAAGCACAAACATTCCAGATATACATTTATGAAGAAAATAAACACGTTTTCTTTCAACAAGGAAGAACTCAAGAAAAAACTTATATTACAATTGTCAAATCATCTTAACAAACAATTAAAATCTTTTTTTCACACATCAACAATTCAAATATCAATAATTGAAATAAGGAAAATAATAATCAATGAATAATTTTATTTACTCATCACAGGTAAAGAAAGCAATAAACCAACATTCCCCCATAGTTGCCCTTGAGTCAACAGTAATTACTCATGGTCTACCACAACCGAAGAATTATGAAGTCGCCTTAGCAATGGAAAACGAAGTCCTTAAGGAAAACGCAACACCAGCGACGATTTGCCTGATAGATGGAACTATCCGTGCCGGAATTGATAACAACGAATTAAAAACTCTTTCTCAAACCACTAATTCCGTAAAAGTCAGTCGCAAAGATATCGCTTATGCAGTATCGTTTGGATTGAATGGCGGAACAACAGTTTCCGGAACAATGACAGTCGCACATGCCGCTGGTATTAAAGTTTTTGCAACCGGTGGTATCGGTGGTGTTCATCGTGGGAATAGCTTTGATGTTTCCTCTGATCTGCCTACCCTCGCGCGAATCCCCATGATTGTGGTCTGCTCTGGCGCAAAAGCAATCCTTGACATACCTGCCACAAAAGAAAATCTGGAAACCAATGGTGTCCCCATATTAGGTTACAAAACAAATGAGCTCCCTGCCTTTTATTCAACTCACAGCGGGATCAAAGTGGACCGCCAGGTCAACAATGTAGAAGAGATTGTCTCAATTGCGTTAAACCAATGGAAATTGGGGCTTTCCTCTGCGCTTCTTGTAACTGTTCCTCCACCAAGCGATTTAGAGATTCCAGCAAGCCAAGTAGAGACACAGATAAAAGAAGCCTTGGAAGAAGCGAAGAAAAACAACATCACCGGGCCAGCCATAACCCCATTTTTGCTCCTAAAGGTCAATGAAATAACCAAAGGTAAGAGCATGCGTGTTAATATCGCGTTATTAAAAAACAATGCCCGAATTGCAGCAAAAATCGCTGTAGCACTTAGCTCAGCGGTAAATAGTTGATCTTCGTGTAGCAGCAGGGGTTAATGTTTGCGTTGGGATTTCGGTTGGCGTCGGTGTTTGAGTAGGTAATTCAGTCGCCGTAGACATTGCTGTTGAGGTCGGAACCACAGTGCGGGTAGGCGTAACAGTAGGCTGAGTTGTCTCGGTTGGCCTCGCCGTTTCTGTGGGAATAGGTGTCGCAGTATTCACCGCTGTTTCAGTTAGGGTTGGTGTAATCGTAGAAGTAAATGTTGGTGTAGGAGTTGGAGAATCACCAAATATCTCAAAATATCCACTCTCCTTCCATGTATCACCAACAAATATCTGAACCTCATAAAAACCTGGCAGCCATTCATCAGACGGAAGTGTCGCATCTGTGTATCCGTATCCTCCAGAAGCGCCATTCCATAAGATCGATTCAAAATTAATCAACTCTCCATCTCTGAACCATAATGCTGACCATTGAGTTCCAGGGATCATTTTGTTATAAGAGAAGGAACCATAAATAGTAGCATTTGGTTGATCAAACCTGGCACTTGGATCTATTGGTAAATATTCACTGGTCAAACGTCTGGCAAATGATATATCACTAAAAACCGATTCTGGGTTTGGCGTGACCTCAGATGTAAACCCTTCGCTGATCACTGCCGGCATAATTGGTGTTGGGGTGAATTCTGGCGTTTCTGTCATTGTTGGTGTTAACGTAACCGTTGAGGTTTGTGTAACCGTGGGGGTGAGAGTTATGGTTGGAGTTAATGTCACAGTTGGTGAAGGCTCAAATACTTGATAAGTCATTGGTTCAGCGTAACTGTTTACAAGAAATGCCGCAACAATAACCAGCAAAGCATAGAATACTAACTGCCAGGCCCTTCCAAGCAGCTTTCTGCGTTTTAGGAAAAACCTCAACCGGCTTGCTTCTTGAAAAACACGGATAGCTGTGAAAAAAATCCCGCCGCCAGCAAGAAGAAGTAAAATAAATATGATTGTTACGGTTGTTTGGATGTCAAGACTCATTTTCGGTATACCTTATTAGTTTACTCAAGCTCTTGAAGCTGCTGTGCCTTTCTAATTCTTCGTGTTATAGATAAAAATTGCGGAATCACTATACTAAATATTTTATATGTAATTTTGTTTAATGGGAAATCGTAAGCGCCAATTCTTTGAACCACTTGACACCCTAGTCCCAGTTTGAAACGGTACACCCCCCACATTCCATCTTGATCATTAAAAACATCAGGAGCTCCCCAAAGATCATAAACACTGCAGCCAAGTTTTTTACTTATTTTTATCGCCTCCCATTGGAGCAAATAATTCGGCATTTTTTCACGATGTTTACCGGTTGACATACCATACAAATACCAAGAGCGATTACCAAAATGGAACAAAAGTAAACCAGCTACCATTTCCCCTTCTACTTCAGCGATTAGGGGTACTGCCATCTTTGCTTTAATATATTCAGACCAAACATCAATATAGTATTGTTTAGGACGAATGATAAAACTATCTCTGATGGATGTTTCTAGGTACATTTGATATAACTCATCTAAATCATCAATTCCACCCTCTCTGATGCATACACCCCTTCTTTCTGCTAATCTGATATTATATCTAGTCTTCTGTTTCATAGCGGCTAGCAGTTCGTTTTCTGATTTTTCTAGTTTTATCCATGCGGTGTTTTTAAATTGGATCTGCTGCGGAGAAAACAACCATCCTTTTTCAATTAATTCATCTACGATTTCTTGGACTTGAAGAAATTCTCTGTCAGTGATATCTAATTGTTCGCCTACCCCATAAATAATCTCTGGGTCAATTTTAATTAATAAAGCATTCCTGCCTTGAGCAAATACACGAATATCATTAAGTACTTTCTCCCGTAATAATACGTTCGACCAATCTAATAGCGGTCCTTGTGGTATGTAAATCGTTCGGAAACTAATATTTAATAAGGGTATCGTTTTTTCCCTGACTAAAATAAGCGCCGCCGCGTTGACTTTCCCAAATTCATCTCTCCAGACATAACGTTCTGGTTTCCAACCATATTTAGATTTAACTGCGCCCCACTCCCACGCCTGAAGAACACTAAAACCAGGAAGATCCTTTACGAGAGTATTCCATTCCAATTTACTAAATATATCGCTTTGATTAATCACAATTTCTTATTTCTGGCCCAGAATTATTGCGCCTGAATTTTTCTCATTTTCATTAACATGGAATAAGCCGTATATATCGGTTTATTAATTACCTTCTGGTAAACGCCTGCTGTTCTTTTTATTTCTCCGCCAAATCCTCTCTTAAACCGATAAACTCCCCATAGTCCATCGGAACGAGACATGAAGTCCCTTTCTAACAAATCTTGTTCCTTATCTGGAATACCCCAAAGATCGTATTCAGTGCATCCACGAGAAGCCGACCATCGCATTGCCTCCAACTGAAGCAAATAGGTTGGCATCCGATTTCTCTCCAGATTATTGGATGCTCCGTAAAAATACCAAGCCCTTTTACCACGGGCAAAGACCATGATCCCGGCTAGTGGGGTTTTATTGTATTCTGCGATCAGCAGCACACAATCTTGATTATTTGAAAAAAGATTAAAAACATCTTTATAATATTGTACTGCGTGAACCCCAAATTTATCTCTTGAGCTGGTAACCCTGATGAGCTCATTAAAAAGTTCAATATCATTTGATTGTTTAATAACAACATCTTTCTTACTGGCTAAGCGGATGTTATAGCGCGTCTTCTGCTTCATTTTATTCAACCATTCTTCTTCAGGACCTATCAAAGACAGCACCATCGTCCTTCTCGGTTGAATAGAAATTGGGCTTGGATTAAAACCCTGAGTTTCTAGGAAGTAACTCCCCTTTTCATTCTCCCACTCATCAGGTTCAATATATAAAATAAATGCGTTTTCCTGCTGACATAATGAAACTGATTCATGGATAATTTTTTTCCAATTTGTCCCCACAGGCCCTTTAGGAATATAACCAAAGGATAAACCTAGCGGCAATCTTCGAAATAGAATCTGAGCGCCTGCATTGTCAGCAAGTAAATACTTCGGATACCACTTATGATTCTTTTTGAATAACCCCCACGCAGAAGTTTGTAAAATATGTGCGTCAGGTTTTGATTCTAAATATATGTCCCACTTCTTTTTATTTACAGAATTCATAAGTCAAAACTAGGTGGATTACCTTGTACATTATGTTTAATTTCAGCATCAGGAATTATTTCATTGAGGAAGTTGATTATTTGATCGCCCTCCCCTGCCCGGGATAAATCGACCAATTTTTTGACGACCTCTCCCAACTCTTCCCCCCTTATTTTATCCTGTCCTTCTTCATGATATATTCCAGGATGATCTGTTTTGCTGAATTTTCTCCCATCATTCCAAAGATCCTCGCTAAGTTTCTCTCCATTTCTTATCCCTGTAAAAACAATCTCAATTTCCTTTCCAGGTTCAAATCCAGATAAGCGAATCAAATCTTCAGCCAAATCAACGATTTTTATCTGTTCTCCCATGTCCAGTACAAATGTCTCCCCCCCCTTTCCCATACCGGCAGATTGAATAACCAGATAGACCGCTTCGGGAATTGTCATAAAATAGCGTTTCATTTCCGGGTGAGTTACAGTTACCGGACCTCCGTTAGCAATCTGCCGCTTAAATAATGGTATGACACTGCCTCTGCTACCCAGTACATTTCCGAATCTTACGACGGAAATAGGTTTTTTTAGGCGTCCAGCCGCATCCAAAACAAGCATTTCAGCAAGCCTTTTTGATGCGCCCATCACACTCACCGGGCGAATGGCTTTGTCAGTCGAAATAAGGACAAGCCGTTCAACCTTGCTTTTTTCACAAGAGTTTATGATATTCTGTGTTCCCAAAACATTGTTCAGGATACAATCCTCAACATTTATTTCCATAAGAGGGACATGTTTATGCGCAGCTGCATGGAATACAACCTGTGGTTGATTTCTTGAAAATTCCTGGCCGATTCGGCAGGCATCCCTTATGTCAGCAATTGCTGTAATAATAGGTAAAGAAGGATAATTCTCTTTTAAATATTGGTAGGTTTCGAAAATACTGTTCTCCCCATGACCAAGGAGGATCAATTTTAATGGGGACCAGCGTGCGATTTGCCGGCAAAGTTCCTGACCAATTGATCCGCCAGCACCAGTTACCAGCACTGTTTTACCTTCAAGCATATTACCAGCCAAGTCAACATCAATTTTGGCAGGTGGGCGGCGCAAAAGATCAGCGATTTGAACCTCTCTCAGTCGTGTGACGCCAGCGGTGCCTCCTAGAAGTTCATAAATACCCGGCATTGTTCGGAAAGGGATTTTATTTTTACGGCAAATATTGGTAATTTCCCGTATGGCTTTGCCCGATGCGCTGGGAATCGCTATGATTACTTCATTTACTTGATATTTATTAATAACTTTCGATAAGTTTTTTAGGCGGCCTACAACCGGTATCCCATGTAATTGTTGATTATATTTTTCCGGATTATCGTCCAGAAATCCAATCGGTTTGGTCTTCAATAAAGGATTTTTTTGGAACTCCTTGGCAACCATCGCCCCCATATCACCAGCTCCAATAATTAGAGATTTTTTCTTAATATCTCGAATCCGTTGATTAACCGCCTTATTTTTACTCCCTTCAAAAAGAACTCTTAATCCAAATCGCAATCCGCCCACAAATAGAATTGATAGAATCCAATCAATCACCAAAACAGATCGTGGAAATGATACAAATACGTGGTTTGCAAAAAGAATCAGCATTATCACAGCGATCAACGCTGATGAAACTGTTACGGCAAATAATATCAACTTCAACTCACGAATACTGGCATACACCCACATTTTGCGATACAACCCAAAAAAATAGTATGTAATTGGTTTAATCGTGAT
Organism: uncultured Pelolinea sp.; assembly: GCA_965195205.1. Lineage (GTDB taxonomy): Bacteria > Chloroflexota > Anaerolineae > Anaerolineales > Anaerolineaceae > Pelolinea. The sequence goes on from CBDAFG010000033.1 coordinate 19,137, forward strand.
AGTAAATAACAACAACCACAATAATGATAAGTAATAATTACTAAACACTTCGATCAATTCCAAACGGAGAATATATGCGCCGACAACTGAAATGATCGATAAAACCATATCTCCTAATAAAATATAACGATTGCGAATATTCAGGTTAATTTTCATTTCATAACCCTCGGAAACCCACAACAGCTCCAAGTGTTCTGAAAACAATCAATAGGTCCATTATAAAATTTCTATGCATGATGTAGTATAGGTCGTGCTCCAATTTGATAGCTGTCTCTTCAATATTGGAAGCGTACCTATAATTCACCTGCGCCCAACCTGTAACGCCCGGCTTCACAAATAATCTCGCCCTATAGAATGGGATATCCTTTTGCAAATCTTCAACCATCTCGGGGCGTTCTGCCCTCGGCCCTACCAAAGTAATATCTCCGGTAATTACATTTATAAATTGAGGAATTTCGTCCAAGTGGCTTTTTCGTAAAAATCCACCTACCCTTGTGATCCGGTCATCATTCTCCACAGCAAATCTAGCAATCCCATCCTCTTCTGCATCTTTCTTCATGCTGCGGAATTTAAATAAAACAAATTTTTTGCCGCTTTTACCTACTCGTATTTGTTTAAATAAAACAGGAAACCCATCATCAATCACAATAATTAGCGCAATCAATGGATATATTAGCCCTAAAAATATTAGACCAAAAATAGACCCAACTATGTCCAGCAACCTTTTAATTAACTCATAACTTTCAGGAGCATGCGCGCGATCAACAAATGACCGCAATACCCAATCGTCACCCAACAATGCTATTGGTACTCTGCCCATTAATTCTTCATAAATAACAGGCATTGTATTAACTGCTATACCTTTTTCTTCAGCAACAAGAATTGCTGAGTACATGCTTGGCTGCATATCACCTGAAATTGAGAATATCAAATCCGTTGCATTCTCTCGTTCAACGATCTGTATCAGTTCTTTACTGCTGCCAAAAACCGGTACGCCCGCGATTATATTTCCGATCTTTTTCTTGTCATCGTCTACAAACCCAACCAGACAAAATGGTTGTGGCTCAATTTTTATCATCTCCTCTGCCAAGGTAGATCCCGCACGGCCAGCTCCAATAATTATTACGCGGCGTAAAAATACAGGCGCTGTAAAAACACGGATATAAAGAAGCCTCCACAATAATGTCAATCCAGCAGCTGCAGCAATAAACACAGCTACGCCACGCCGGGGAAGTGAATTCGGTTCTGAAATAAAAAATATTAACAAGTATAAAAACGTACTAATAATCGTTGATACCGTTAATCCCCGAACAGTGTCCCCTCGGCGGCCAGCACGATTTGTATCGTATAACTCAATCAGAATTAACAGCCAGACGAATGGGAGAAAGTAATACCAATTAGGTGTCCGTTCCAACAGGGATTTCCAGGTGAAATCCATCCACAGGTCTTTCGTCGACCAGAAATACAGTGAGGTTATTAATGCAATGCACGCTGAAATAGCGTCACCAAAAAGAAGAATTATCCGGCGTTCACTATCCGTTATTCGCCATACAGGCTTCTGGCCATTAGTTTCGTTTTTCATTAATACTATTTATTCCCTCCGCGGGGAAGTGAAAAGGCTGTAAATAAAACCACTTCCCCAGGAAAAATGCATCGT
>CBDAFG010000034.1:0-67769 GCA_965195205.1 uncultured Pelolinea sp.
CTTGTCTCAGCAATTCTGATGGAGGTTAGTGAAGAATGGGAATATGGTAAATTGTATTTGAGAATGGAGAGCAGTTAGAGTATTATCTAATAAATTGAAAGGACCTGTGATCAATTTTACAGAAAAGATGACACACAATCAGATTTGCATTTTTCAATAATGTAGGGTAGTATAATAGGCAATATAAAATTTAACAATACCTTAATTTGCCATCGCAGCACGGTAATTAGGGAAACCGTGAAAAAAGATCGCTAGTGTGTGGGGTCAGCCACTATCGATCTTTTCTGTTAATCGTCCTTTAGAAAAACAATCGTAACGCCTTCTCCGCCCTCATTATCCAGCGCAAATTCCCATCTATCGACCAATTGCGCGTTTTCCAATGCTTTCCTCACTACCTGACGCAACACACCTGTCCCTTTGCCATGCACAATGCGCACATAAGGAAGCCCAGCAGCATGCGCAGCATCAAGATAACGGTCAAGCGCCAGCAAGGCATCTTCCGCGCGCATACCGAGCAGGTGTAGTTCTGTACCCGGAGACGGAAAAAATATTTCTTTGACTGAACTAGAGTGGTGTTCTGTTCCCCCTATCCTATCAATCCGCCGCTGTTCATTTTTAGAACGCTCTATATCACGTAGGTCCACCTTCACGTGCATCTTCCCAATCTGTACTTCTACATTATCTTCACTGATCGAAGTAACAACCCCATCCGTATCCAATCTGCGTACATATACCCTGTCTCCTGTTCGCAGCGGACGACGGCGCTGTGTTTGAAAACGTTGTTTTTCAATCGGTTCCTCTATCCTATCCACCAGGTCACCCACCTGCTTGCGAAGCATCTTTTTCTTTTGGGTAGATTTCGTTGGTGCTTTTACCTGTGCACGAATAGCATCTATTTCCGCGTATAGTTTCTCTGCTTCCTGCCCTGCCTGCCGTTTAGCATCTTCCAATATTTTCAGGCGCTCTTCTTCAATACCAGCCAATTTCACCAGCAATTTTTCCTTTTCGGTTTCAATTTCTGTCCGCAGTATCTCTGCCCGGGCGTTCTCCCTTCGCACCTGCTCTAATTGGCGGTGTATATCGTCAAGCAAGTCGTCTGCCCGTAAGTTATCAGGATCAATCATATTCCGCGCATCCTGAACGATCTCATCGGAAATACCAAGCCGCTTAGCAATCGCCAGTGCGTTCGAATGCCCAGGAATACCAATTAACAAGCGGTATGTGGGCTTCAATGATCGCGCGTCAAACTCCACGCTGGCATTCAAAACACCCTCTGCGCTGTGGGCGAATGCTTTCAATTCCGGGTAATGGGTAGCGATCAGGCAGGGTGTCTGCCGCCGCATTAAAAAACCAAGGATCGCCCGGGCAAGGGCAGACCCTTCCTGCGGATCAGTGCCGGCTCCTAATTCATCCAGCAGCACCAGGGTATTGCAGCTTGCTTTCTTTAAAATACGAACTATGTTTGTAACGTGCCCGGAAAAAGTGGATAAGGACTGTTCAATCGATTGTTCATCACCAATGTCAGCAAACACATCCTTAAAAACACTTACCTGCGAGCCAGACTGAGCAGGAATTTGCAAGCCGGACTGAGCCATCAGCACCAGCAAACCAGCGGTTTTCAACGAAATGGTCTTTCCGCCAGTATTCGGTCCGGTAATGACTAGGGCGTGTGTTCCTTTTTCAAGGTAGATATCAATCGGGACAGCTGTACTTTTATCAAGTAAAGGGTGGCGTGCCTGCATAAAACGAAAAATCGGATCTGTAATTTCGTTTTTCAAATCAGGGAAAGGAAGCAGGATGGGCTCGACAGCTTTCAGTGAAAATGCATATTTCGCGCAGGCAAGTGATAGATCTAAAGTCGCCAAACTTCGGACAATCTCCTGAATTTCTATAAAATGTTCGCCGACCTGGCTGGATAAATCAGAGAGAATTCGGTGTACTTCTTCCACCTCAGCTCTAGTCAATGCAATCCGATCATTATTTATATCCACCACAGACAATGGTTCCACAAATAAGGTTGCACCAGATGAAGATTGATCCTGTACAACACACTTCATTCGGTTTTTGAATTCCGCTTTTAAAGGGACAACATATCGGTTTAACCGTTTCGTGATGATCGTCTCCTGCATCATGCGTGCGGTTGAAGGATTGTTGATCAAATGAGTAAGCGTATCCATTACCCGTTTATTCGCGTGTTTTAAATCCCCCCGGATCTCTCCCAATTTTTGCGAAGCGCTGTCTTTCACGTCTCCCTTGTCATTAAATACCTGGGTGATTGCTTCAACCAGTCCATCTGGTGGCGCTAATGAGGAGGAAATATTTTTCAAATGGGGCAGGTCAAGTACAATTTTTTTAAAAAACCTGAATAAGTCTCGACCAGAAATCAGGGTTGCCTTTATATCAAGCAATTCTTCAGGAGATAAGACCCCTCCCCGTGATGCCATCCCGGTCTGCGGGCGAACATCGCGCGCACCGCCAACTCCGATGTCCGCGAATTCACTCAGCAAGCGGCTTGCCTCGCTGGTGCATGCCTGCCGATCTCGTGCTACTCGAAGATTATTCGTCGGCCGCAGTGCTCGCGCAAGTGCGGTTGACGCGCCAAAAGCCGTATACTCAGATAATTGTTCGAGAATCTTCGGAAATTCAAGTACGTTTAGCGATTTTCCATCCATCGCGTTCAATTATAGCGGTTATTAATATTGAATCAGCCCGTTTTCGATCAAATAATTACCATCCAAATAATTTGCGAATGATATTAATGGAGAAACGTTCGCGTAAATAATGAGCATAATTAATTGCGATCTCAACCTGTTCTTTGGTTACGCCTAATTCTTGCGGGGTAATCGGACCGCCGAGGCTCTTGATCCAGGCGCGAATCGCATTCGGATCAGGGACAACTTCCGCGGTTGCCTGCACAACATCCCAGCGATCAAGAATTCGCTCACGGATAGATTTCAATTTCGCAGGATCGCTTAACTGCAGGTAAATTGGGTTGCTCTCGATTAGTTCTCCAGCAATGCGAGGGAGGTTTTTCTCAATCGCATCAATCTGCGTACTTCGGGATGGAATTTCACTTCTTTCAAGTAAATCTCCCGCATCTTTACGGGATAATGCTTTTAACCGCTGATACCATTCCGCGCAGATAATCGCAGCCACGCCCACTGCATGGCCGTGATATAACCCTTCCTTTTTTTCCCAGTGGAACATCATTTCCCAAACATGGGCGATATGATGCTCTCCTCCAGAAGCCGGTGCGCTGTTGCCAAAATCCGCCATACAAAAACCACTCGCAAACTGACCTTCCATCATTGCTATCATACTTTCCGGGTCAGCCGTACGAATCCCATCCACAACTTCAGCGGCACGCTGCCCTGCCCGCAGACCACTTGCATAAATCTCTTCGTCAAAATCCGCGTCCCAGATCAGGTGAGACATCTTCCAATCAGATGACGCAGTCAGTTTACTGATTAGATCTCCAAAACCAGAAGCGGTCAGAAATTTTGGTGACGCGCAAATTATCGGCAGATCTGTGAATATGGCAATCGGTGCATGGCAGTAGATTGATCCTTTCAAATGGCTGATGGTAACTGGCGCATTCTTGGACGTGTACGCATCCACTGACGGCGCCGTTGGAAAAGAGACAAACTGGTTTTGCGATCGGTGGCTGGTAAAACGTACTGTATCTGTGATCGTCCCAGAGCCAACCGCAACAAATAAGCGTGGAATGGCATCATAAGCGTTTAACACCCGTGTCAGAGTAGTTTCGTCTGTATGCAGCCCTTCAGGGTCCAGCACATGATAGATCACATCCCACCCTTTTTGCTTAACCGCTTGAAACACACGGTCACCAAGCGCATGTGCAGTATTTTTATCCGCTACAATCATGAGTTTTTCATATTGTTTCTGCTGGCAGAATTCAATGAATTTATCAATCGCTTTGTCTCCGATCATGATCGGCATATGCTCCGGCATTTTATTCCTCCAGGGGTTTTTAGACACCATATCCTGACGATTATACCCGTGCTTGTGGTTGTGATTGCTATAATAGATACGATGCAGAATTTTTCTGAGAAGTTGGATGCCCTTACACATCCCGGGTGGTTATTCACAAAGGAGAACGGCGCAGTTCGCTGCCACGCGTGCGCGCACCGCTGCCTTATCCAACCCGATAAACGCGGCATATGCCAAATGCGAGTAAATATCAATGGTGAACTGCGCGTTCCATGGGGTTACGTGACTGCCGCTAATGTAGATCCAATCGAAAAAAAACCATTCATGCATTTTTTGCCGGGCAGCAATGCACTCACATTTGGAATGCTGGGGTGCAATTTCCACTGTGATTTTTGCCAAAATTGGATCAGTTCGCAAGCACTGCGTGATCCCGCTTCCGCCAGCAACATGCAATATATCCAGGAGATCAGTCCGAAGGAACTGGTGCGCTATGCCCTCCGATCTGGTGCTGAAATTATCGCCTCATCTTACAATGAACCGCTTATCACCAGTGAATGGGCAATAGATATCTTTAAACTCGCCAAAGAGAATGGGCTCAAATGCGTGTATGTTTCTAACGGATTTGCCACACCCGAAGTACTGCGCGCGCTCCAGCCATTCCTGGATGGTTATAAGGTCGACCTTAAATGCATGACAGAGGAGAAATACCGCGGCTTGGGCGGCAGCCTGCAGGTCGTTCAAGACACAATAAAACTCGCTCACGATCTTGGGATATGGGTGGAGGTAGTCACGCTGGTAATCCCTGATTTCAATGACAGCAATGAGGAACTCTGGAATACCTCCAGGTACCTATTTGGCATCTCCGCGGATATACCCTGGCACGTCACCGCCTTTTATCCAACCTATAAACATCTCGATTCCGAACGAACACCTACTGACACAATCCAACGTGCAGCAGAGATTGGTCAAGAAGCGGGGCTGCGCTATGTGTATGCAGGCAACCTGCCCGGGCACGTCGGATCGCTCGAAAACACTTACTGCCCCAGCTGCCAGCTACTGCTTATCGAACGCACAGGCTATTCCATACAATCCAACCACATCACATCCAAAGGCACCTGTCCCCGGTGCGGTGAAGCAATCGCTGGGGTTTGGGCTGAGCAGTAGTACTTTCCATTCGGATTAAACTGTCTAAATCTCTTTCGATCAGAGAGAAACTTTTTTATCAATTCCGCGTTAAATATAACAAGCTTGCACTTATTGCACGTTATTAACAGGGCTGAACGCGTTATCGCAGCAGCCAAAATAAATGCCTTTTCCGATTGCTGCGCCGTGTGATCATCTACGGTCTGTAAAAGGCGAATACTTGAGGTGAATCATGGCAATCATAACCCGATTAGCTGTAGGATTAGTCAGTATTGTGTGCTTAGCCATGAGCCTATTAGGTTTACAACCACCATCCGAAAAATGAGGATGGTTTCTCAAAAACCTTCGGCAGGGGGCCGTTAGCGCAGCGCGTGCGCCGTACCGCTGGATGATGGGATTGGTTGTTCTAATTGGTTAGCTGAGTCCACTTCTGACTCTGCCGGGAGCGAAAGCTCCCGGTTTTGTTATTTATAAACTTTTCTGTTGTTCACCTTAATTTCATCCGCTAGTCACGGTATTTTTTATAGCCATCCGGTGAATTTCGAGCGCGGCCAGGGTGTGGACATCCAGGAAGTATCCGGTTCTGGCAGCTTTAGCGCTTGCTCAACAGGCAGCCACCCATTCGGCAGCTTGCACACCTGATCTCGTCCCCGATTGCTCATCCAGCGCACCTGTTTTTTACGATCACATTGTTGGGCAAGACCCAAAGTAACACGCACATCCTGCGCTACATAACTCAATACCTGATTGTACCTACCCTCACGCCACATCTTCGGTGCTAATGCACCATCCATCCCTTCCGTTTTTCCTTCCAATCCCATCCCTTTAGATGCCTTATCTAATGAGATTGCATATCCTTTAATACAGAAGAAATGAAACATCATATCCACATGCGAACGCGCCATTTGCTTACAACGCCCATCCTCACCAGATTCCTCAAAGAGGATATCAAAATCAAAACCCAGCCCATTCCAGGTATAGATCTGGTATCCTTTCCGAATCATATCCCACAGATAACCAATCATCTCTGAAACTTCAGTTTCTGTCATCTGTTCAGTATATTTTCCATCCCGTTTTCCGCCATACCATACCGTTAACTCACCCTCATCCGTCAGCGCGGCAGCACAGCTGACCCCTAAAGGGCGGTTAGCTTTGAAATCATCAAAATCATCGGGTAATTCTTTCGCGATCTCAATATCAAAAGCAAATATCTTTTGGGTGCCTTCAAGTAGATCGGGTTGGTGATAATTATTTTGTGGGAGCATAATTAGTTCCTGTTTTTTGCTATCTCTCGCCGCGCTACGGCATCATCATACAATCACGGGCAATAAAACCTCTCTCATTTTCCGGGAAGGATATTAATGTTCAAATTTTTAAAACTCAGCGACATCACCGCGTTCAGGGAAACTCACATTAGTGATACCGCGTTCTTTCATTTTTTCCATTAATACTGCGGCTGGTCCTTCATCGCCATGCACCAGGTAAATCTGTTTCAGCCCATTCTTATTGGCTGATTGCGCGTAATCAAGCAGCATCTTCTGCCCGCCATGCGCAGAGAAACCGCCGATAGTCGCGATCTCCGCACGTACGCGCAATTCATCTCCAAAGATACGCACCGTTTTCTGGCGCTCTGCCAATCGGCGGCCAAGCGTATGCGGTGCCTGCCATGAAACAATGCAAATTGTGTTGCGCTCATCTTCTACATTTTGGATGAGATGATGCAGGATGCGCCCGGCTACCGCCATTCCAGAAGCTGAAATGATGATCATTGGCTCTTCCATCTTGTTTATTTCCTTAGATTCCGACACCAGACGCGTGTAGTGTAAACCCGGAAAAGTCAATGCAGGGTGTTTTCCTGTACGCATAAATTCATGCGTTTCATCATCGTAATAATCGGGATATTTCTGGAAAATCCTCGTTGCGTTAATCGCCAATGGGCTGTCCACAAACACAGGAATCCGTGGGAGTTCGCCTTCAGTGATCATGCGATTAAGTGAATAAACCAGTTCTTGAGTACGCCCTACCGCAAAAGCGGGTACTACCACCTTGCCGCCGCGCGCGATCGTGCGCTTGACCACATCTCGGAATTCAATATACGCGATTTCCGGGTCACGGTGAGGTTTATCGCCATACGTGCATTCCATCATCAGCACATCCACTTCTTCCGGCATGATCGGGTCTCTAAGAAGCGGCAGCCGTTTCCGGCCTATATCCCCTGAAAACCATAAGCGTGTTTTCTTTCCTTTTTCTTCAATATCCAACACAATTGCAGCTGATCCCAAAATATGACCTGCGTCTACCAGGCGTGCCGTAACTCCGCTGACAGGCTCAAACGGCTCGTTATACTTCACTTCCGAGAATAGAGGCAGGACTTTTTCTGCGTCAAGCACTGTGTATAACGGTTCTACAACGGGTTCACCGTGCTTGCGCTTCTTTTTATTAACGAATTCGGCGTTTTCCTCATAAATATGGCCGGAATCCCTCAGCATGATATCGGCTAATTCCACAGTGGGTGGTGTCGCATAAATAGGATTTTCGTAACCCTGCTTGACCAGGTTGGGAAGGTTTCCTGAATGGTCAATATGCGCATGAGAGAGAATGACCGCGTCTATGTCATTCGGTTCAAACGCAAAACAGCAGTTGCGTTCGTAAAAGTCGCGCCACCTTCCCTGAAAAATACCGCATTCTAACAGCAGCTTCTTTCCATTTACTTCGATCAAATGTTGAGAGCCGGTAACAGTACGAGCAGCCCCGTAAAATCGTATCTTCATGCTTTTCTACCTTATATAATTACCTGTAAAATCTCGCCGCCATAATGATTGAAACGCCAGGGTACTTCTTCCATTACTTCCTTCAATCCATGCATATCTTTCGGTTTTCGCCCAGCTATATCTTCAAGGATATCTCTTGGCAGAATAATATCTGATTTTACCCCGATCTCTTTTCCTTTATTTTTTCGCCACAACTTTAATTTTTCTATCCGTTTAACATATGCCCTGGTCGGGCGCTTGTGCAGTGGTAGAACAATCGGAGGAGCTTCTAAACCATGTTTTACAGCTGCGATGAGACCATGACCATACCGTTTCGCAAGGCGCGCAGACAAGCCCTCGATTGTTCCTAAAGCCTCGATGGTTGTTGGGCTCGCTTCAGCCAGAGCCAATAACGCACGTGATCCAACCACCTTGAACAACGGTCGATCAAATTTCGATGCAAGTTCATCTCGATAGCGGCATAAAGCATCAAGCACGCTTAACTGCTGCGGAGAAAGATGATAATAACCGTTGATCTGTGTGTACAAATCAACATAGTCATGATTATTCTCAACACGGCACAGGCGTTGGAAATCTTCCTGCGCTAAATCGCGCAGTCCACTCTTGCGAAGCTGCACATCTAGTTGTGCACGCAGACGTATCAGGTAATGTGTATCCATGCGTGCGTATTGTTTCATATCATCTGTCAATGGGCGTTTTCCCCAATTTGCTTTTTGGAAACTCTTGACCGATTCAACGCGGAACTGATTTTCCAGCATTGTTGATAATCCAATATGCTCATAACCCAGGATGCGGGCTGCCTGCATGGTATCAAATAAATTATTAAATTCAAAACCATAATCCCTTTTTAAACATATGACATCATATTCTGCCGCATGGAATATCTTCTCCACCTTGGGGTCATTAAAGATCGAAAGCAGGCATGAAAGATCAAGCCCTGCCAACGCATCGATTAGATAGTCCGTATCGGTGGTTGAAAACTGTATCAAACATACCTGTTCCCGATAAGCAAACAAACTGTTAGATTCCGTGTCCACAGCGAGATAAGATCCCTTGGACAGCGCAGGGATGATGCTGTCTAAAGCGGATTGGTCAGTTATCCACTGTGCAGGTTTCGATGGATAGAATTTCATGACAGTGATTATAGTATGGGAAATTAAAACACCAGGATTAAATCCTGGTGTTTTAATCTATAAGCACGTTCAATTTATTGTGGAAAACCTCCATGATCCACACTTGCTCGGCTTGGAACAGGTTTGTATCCGCGCGGAGGCGCCTGCTTTTCCGTACGAAAACCAAACGCCTGCTTCCGGTTTGGCTCTCTCTGCTGCTCACTTACCCCTAAACCTAAATTTAAAGATGTGACCAAAGTCCCGATGATCAGTACGCGAATTACCCAAACCATCACTGCCACAAGAACCGGAACAACGGTTACATACGTCATTGGGTCAATGATCATGACCGCATGGACGGGCTGGTTATAGATTGCCACGCTAATTCCCCACCATGTCAAACCAGCATTCATCGCAGCTGCCAATACCCATGCCCCCAACAGGTACCAACTGCTCGTATTGCCAGGCTCCTCTTTTGGAGATGCTAAGATCTTCGCGATCCCGGCAATATCCATTCCACACAAAGCCAGCGACAGGATCATTGACCATGTTAGCAGCCCATCTCCCTGGTTTCCGAGAATATCCCGAAGGGCAAAATCTGTTGTATTGAAATTGAAGATTTCTAAAGCAGCCAACGCCAATACAATTACTGCTACATACAAGGAATTTGAGTGCGTGCGCGCATTTTTATATAACTGGTTTGTCAGGCGTGAAAAACGTTGAGTAGTTGTCAGGTTCATGGCTTCCTCCAGAATTAGTAAGTTTGTTCTATTATAGAACAATAATTCTACAGCAGTCAAGCCCCATATACAGGGAATTTCACCGGTATGCCCCCACATATCCGCAAATTAGGAATTATTAAGAGTGCTTAAATTAATTATTGAGAATACTTTTCGTATTATTTTTGCAAAACAACATCATCAAATGTGAATATTCCACTAACGCCCTCTTTCGCGCTGACTATCAACAAGATCTCTTCCCCCTCTAATAATGCCCCGTCGAACTGGTTGACCATCGTATCGTTTATGCTAAAGTAGAAATCCTGCCCGCCCGCTTCTATCCGTAAGGTGTTCTCTCTCCCCTGCTGGATACTATCGGTGTTCTTCGGGGTGATCAGTGAGACCCATCCGCCATTTTCGAAAATCTCAAACTTATATTTGCCGTCATTCGAGATTGAGAATAGAAAAAAGCTGTCCTCGTCCCCGCGAAAAGCTATTCCCCAGCTCGCGTCCTGAAAAGAACTGTCTATCAGCCCTTTGATTGATAAAGCAAAATCTTTTTCCTCGCCAACCGCAAACCAGGTCAGCGCGGTGCGCTGGTAGCCCGCAAATCCTTTAGCCGTATAATCGACCACGAATTTTCCATCCGTGATCGCGCTGGTGTATCTTGCGTACGGGTTATCCTGGCTTTCAACCTCCCACTCATTTCTGTTGTCATCAAACTGCTCACACAAGACCACCTCCCAATCATCAGGACCGGGCAGCGGCAGGTCACATGGGGCACCTTCGTTATCTGGTGTTTCTTCAGGCATCTCCATTAATTGCGCATTCTGTACAGAATCATCGTCGCCCTCTGGCGTCAGCACTGCCTCAGATTGCCCATCTGCGCAGCCTGTCAATAAAGTGAAAAGAAAAATTGAAATGGAATATCTGAATAATTTTTTTCGCATATGTTTTGAATATTACACTGTAATTGAATTATAGTTAGCTTTAATTATGTCTGTCAAATCGCCACATAGTGTTTTTTTTCAGAATTGTAAAAATATTTAAATGGTGAATGCAGACAAGGTGAGCATTTTAAGCAATCGTAGAGTCCACATCATTTATCAGAGTTTGCAGGGCGTCCGCGTCTGCGGGGTCGTCTTGCATGATCTTTTTCCAAAGAGCTGAGATCAAGCTATGGTTTGTGATACCAGCTTTTTTATATTCCTCCTGCAGAATGGCATCATTATCAATGGGATTGTGCGCAATTATGATCGCCTTGACATCATCGCGGTCTTGGATTTCAGTAGTGCCGTCCTGGGCCCAAACAATACCTAATTCGTTGCACCCGCCATTAAGAATATTGGCATTTTTTAATTCGATTAAAAACTTATGTGTATTTAGCATTTTAAATCTCCATATAAATTAGCTGCCACAAGGGAAAGACTAGCCGCATATCCATATTCGGTGATCTGTATGAAATGATACCCAAATATAGCGCTAAGACCATAGTGATAAGCAATTGAATTACCGTAAAGCTGAAGTGTGTCTGGGATATTCAAAAGACGAAGGCTTTTATTGGAAGAAGTGGTGTTATCCATATAAAAGCCAGCCATACCATCTTGAGCAGCACCAGTAGCCTTAAAATTGACATTAAAGATAACTGGTATTAAATCTTCGGCCACACCGACAATAAACTCAAATCTAACTGTAGGGTCATTATTCCATGAGCGCCAGGTACCTGTTGCGTATGTGTGAGTTGTAGTATCGCCAGCAGAAAGACCTCTCGATGTCCGATTGTAATAATTCCAAACAAAGCGGGCAAGGATGGTATCACAAGAAACCCCTGCGCCGGAAGTCCTGACAGTTCCCAAATAACGATAAGAAAGAGCACCAGACTTAACATAAACACCGTCCTGCAGGGTGATGGCCGTCGCGCGGAGGGTGTCATTTGACCATTCAGTGTAGGCAAGAGTGAGGGTGCCGGCATTGTCATAAAGCCAAACATCAATATTCTTGCCAGAAGCAATACCCGAAATATCAAGAGTGAGCTCAGAAAAAGGATATAAACGCCAGCCATAGTCTTGAACATACAATGCAACACGATTGCCAGAATAAGGCGAGAAATAAACAGTAGCAGAAGAAGAAATATCAGAAGTGGGTACAGGTACGCCGGTGCTCAAGGTAAGCCGACCGCTACAAATTTGAGGGTCAACGAAATACAGCAGATCAGCGATCAAGCCAGCAAACTCCGAGCGGACACTATCTTTGACAATCTTAGAGCCATCCCAATAAAAGCGGCCAATGCGCCGTTGGTCGGCTGCTTCGGTGCTGACGGTATTTACTGTGAGGGTGAAAGTAGTACTATCATCAGCACGATTCGCAAAAATATAATAAGCAGCTGCCGCGCCCGCGGGCACATCCCCAGCACCTAAATCTACATTCGCGACAGCCTGGCATAAGTAGCCATCGATGAGAAGAGATACCGGGGCGGAGGCAGAAGCGGGCACTCTTAGTTTGGTGGTGTCGAGCCGTTCGATCTCGAGACGGCTTTCGTACCTTTCTAAAGCAGTACCAAGAGCAACTGCATCGGCAGAATCTTTGCCGAGAAGCAATGCGTCAGAGCGAAGATTATTATAGTGGCTGGCGAACGTGGCATCACCAGCTGAGACATTAGAACTTTCAGGATAGGTCATATTAACTCCTTTTCAAAGAACTGACTAATAAGAGCTTGTTGGTAGTGTTCCCAAAAGGGCACACCAACAAGCGGCACAGAGAAAACAGGCGCAGCCCCAGCAGAACGCGGGAGGCACAAAAGGATTTCAAAGCCTGTGCGGGACGGACGCGCGCGAAGCACAGGCTTTGTTTTGTGGTGACCAGAGAGACAGCGGGGCGCATGGCGCAAAGCCCTAATCCCCCCATCCTGTCCCCCATGTTCAAATTACCGCAACGGGTTTGGGGGGTTGGGTTGGGGGTTTGGGGGAAAGGGAGGGGGGAGGGCGGAGCAAGCCTGTTTTCGGAACTGCTTAGAAATAGCTGGTGAATGCCCGCGAGCAAAAATGTGAGATTTACTTTAAAGTAACACGCGCGGACAATTCCGCTCTTGCGCCTATGCTTGTAGGATTGTACACAAGCTTTGGCGCAGGAATTGTCAGCGCGGAGGTAATCAAATAAAAGCACTGTTAAGCTTGTTTGCTGAGAACCGCAGGGAGGGATAGAGACGGTGGGGCGCAGTGTTTTATAAGTGCCCCACGCTCTGACCGACTGAGGAACGGAAGCAATCAAGCAACTTAGAGAAGAGATGAGATCGGATATTAACATTATTTATATCCTCTTTGATCTGATTGAGTGAATGAGTACCAAGAACAGCTTACCAGGCAGGGAAGCCAAGAGAAGCGAACGAACAAAAAACAGGGCTGGAGTAATTTATTATCGCCCTGTTTTTTGAGAATGAAAAGCGAAGCGCAGGCAATAAACAGACATAAAACAGACCAAATAGAAAGCAACAAAGGCTTAGAATCAAACCTAAGCGGGAAGAAATAAATCATCTCCATACTGAGGTATTCCATGTGAACGCATCACCCGCCGGGGGGTATCTTGCCATAATGAGCCGAAAAATAACTCACTGGATATGGGAGAATGGTAGGTAGATAGATTAGCAAACTTAAGTGAAATGAAACTCGCGTCAACCAAATGTAATTCGGTGGCTGAGTGACCCACTTGTCCCAAACCTAGATATGTACCCATAATAGTACCGATAGCTAAGTCCTCGATCTGCTCTAAATATAAGAGCAGCATATCATACATAGCCTGCCTATCATCTGAATGCTCTGAGCCATCAGGATTCTTTAATTCATCTGCCAATAATACAGTCGCGAATAGATATATCTGTGTCTCATCATCTGAATCAAGAGATCGTTGGATAGATATAGCTGACCCAGCTTTGGATGGGTCGGGGGACAATACGAAACCGTAAGGGTCCCCTCCATTAACTAAATCATGGATGAGGATTAGATCGCAGTCCTGCCCGATAGTGGCCATTTAATTCCTCGTTTCTGTGTAGTTGGATTGATAGGGATACCAGGGCTTTAGTGAATCGGGTTTGAGTGCGGCATTAACCACATTGAGACCGGGAAACACAGGGAAAGACCTTTTATAAGTCTTAGGAAACGCCCAGGGTTTAAACAAGTAGGGTAAAAGGGCTTCGCCTTGAAAACCGCCATCAATCTGCTCGTAGTGCTGCACCGTGCGAAAGGTGCGCCAGACAAAAAAGTTATCCCAAACATCAGACCGTTTGAAAAACCCTTGAAATTGATCTTTCATTTTGCGGAGGATATCGCCGATGGATAATTTAGCACCATAAGTAATATGCGCTTCTTTGATCTGCTGGGTCATGTACCAAGAGTAAGGCTGATAGTTGGCATCCCAATGCAAGCGAATAATGGAACCCCAATCCCAGTTTATAGTATCAGCTAATAATTTCAGATCTGTACCGAAAAAGTCCGGGTCAGAAGTGGGGGTATCCGCTTCGACCCCTTTAAGATAGCAGTCGCAACGGTAATGAAAGCCAGGCCAAACACCAGAAGAAGCCCACATATCATACGAATAGACACGCCCCCTGAGTGAATTACATAAATTGCAGTTTTCACCGCGAGTACACCACTGCATGAGACGATTGAGGTCGCCATAAGGATTAGCCATCTGCGCTATCCAAAGCCCAGAACGTATCGGGGAAGATCGGCAGGATGGCTTCCTGCTTAACTTCCATGAGAAAATTGAGGAAGTGGGAATACTGCCGAGTGCCCCACATCATGAGCGCGCCCATTTCGCCGGGACGCCCGCCCCACTGCTCATTGAGACCAGATGCGCGCATCATGGCGGCCTGGCCGGAAGCGCCCACGATTAAAATAGATTCATGATCAGCACGAATGGTTGAAGATACTGCGCTGTCAAGGTCTTCAATGATCTGCTTGCCTGCGTATTTAAAATAAATCTTTTCGCCTACTTCGGGAATATCCGAACCAGAAAAATAAAGAGTGGGTGAACCGTCCATGTATGAGAGCGTAAAATCTTCTCTCTCGTATGCAAAGGGGTCAGTCAATGTGCTGTCGTAAGGATGAATCAGCTGAGTGATAACAATTAGATTGGCAGTCGAAAGAGTTTGAATTCTGCCCGCAGTGATGATCGTAAATTCTGCGGTGAGCATATTAGGATAGGCGCGGGTGTATTCATTGAGGATTTTGCGCAGAGCCTCATCGATGATAGCGTCAGAATATTTTGAACTGGCATCATCGAGGGAATTTTGAATACGTGTTCGGAAAGCAGCTAAGTTAGTCATGATCACACCTCAAATATTGTTAATAATACCCATCAGGGTTAAGAAAAGCACAGAGCCGGAAACCAATATAAAATAGACCAGAAAAAGAATATTAGCAAGTTTATCCTGAGTGTTCATTAGTAGATTCCTTTTTTAATTTTCTAGTTTTTCTAGCATTATTAGCGTGATGCTTTGAATCATAAGATAAGTGGCACCTTTGGCACAAAGCACGTAAATTGCTCAAATTATTGTGAGTAATATCGTGGTCGAGGTGAGCGATAGTTAACACTACTCTAGAGCCAGTAACGGGGTGAGGTTGATAATTTTCTGCTCGACAGTCAGGATATTTAGGAATACCCTCACATTTATTATCAGACCTTTCAAGGATCTGCAATCTTAGAGATTTCCAATTACCAGGATATTTAGAATAATCACATGGCATAAAAATTATCCTTTTCATTTAGCGGTGTTTGGGGCGGCACGCGAAAACAAGTTAAGCGTGAGGCACCGCCCCGAACTGCCGCGGATATAAGAGCGCAGGGCGCACACGCGAAGCGGCTTATTTTGCCGCCGCGCCCGGCGCAACCTTGCTATCAGGTTTAGCTTTCCTGGAAGCTGATTTCTTGGCAGGTTTAGAATCAGCGGTATCCTGTTTAAGAACATCGATCATCCTAACCGAGTATTTAAACTTCTTACCAGCGGGAGTGATGAGGGTCAATGTACCATCTGGATAGCGCGCCCAATCGATGGGGTCGATCCCTAGAATAGATTTGATAAGCTGGCGATCTGCCTGGGTCTTAGTTTTTTCTTGCATGATTTGCCTCCCGGGTGTGAGGACGGGTTTCAAAGCCGGAGATCACACCCAAATAAAGTGGATGACTGCCTGGCTTGCATAGCCGAGAAGTCAAGGGATGACTGCTCATAATGCTTGTTATCGGAAGATTAAGCTTTTGATTTTCAAGCTTTTGATAACATGCATTATTTGCAGGCACAGAACAACATAGTTGATTATCCTTTGAGCCCACTCATGCCGTCATCGATGGCAACACCGATGATATAGGCAATGAGCATATAGACGACATTAGTGACCTGTTCAGCTTCCAGCGGAAACGCCGGAACGAACTCATCCAGGACAACAAAAACAGTCCCGATCAACGCCGCCCAAAACTTTCTTGAGCGAAAAACTCTTGATAATTTGGCTGGTAATTTGAATTTCATGGTTAGATATCCTTTCTAATTGATTGAAAAAGGCGGTTATTTGCGCCTGATTTTAAATTTTATGGTTGTTTTGATGTCAATATAGCTTTATGAATGGCAAAGATGTTTAGAAACGAATCTAAGCTAGACTGACTTTTAGTCCTCCATGCCCCCCGCTGAGAGAACGGGGGGCTGGAAAAGGAGGGAAAAAAAATGGAAGAAATCCCATTTAGACCCGCAAGGTGTAATGCGCAACTGCACCATAGAATTTAAGAACAGTGGTGGCAGCTGCGTCAATGATCATCTTAAGCCAGTAACAATCGCCATCATCGAGAAATTCAGGGGAATCGATAGTGATTGTCATGGTGTGATCATCAACCGCCTTTCTTTTAGCGCCGGAATCGTGCGCAGTGTCCGGGGTGATGGCGGGGGCTTCACCAGCCGCGGCGACATTGTCTGCACCAATAGTGGTCTTTTCAAGCTCCACTGTGGCGAAGTCGTCCGCGGCGGCTGTGCCGATCAGATAGCCAATATCAATACTGGTGAGTTTTGCGCCTTTGAGGGCAACTGAATTGGAGGGCACTCTGATTGGGACAAGCACAGTAACAGAAGCGTCCGCGGCCTCGCGGTCGTTGCTGACCACGCTGGACGCTTCGGTGATTGTCCAGGTGCCCGCGCTCATTTCAAAATCCCCAGGGTGAATAAACTTACTCATGTGTTCATCATGTACGTAACCCATAATAAAACTCCTTTCTTGAGAAGCTGCTCCGCGAGGTTTTATGACGGTGCGGATCAGCTTCGACTAGTTAATAAAAATTACGCTACATTTGACTTGTGAAGCGGGCGGAAGTCATTTACCCAGCAAGCTAAGAAGTGGCGCACTTTGAGGCGGTGTTCGTCATTCATGAACACTGCGGGGCTGAGGTTATCCCCAGCTATGAATATCTCGGGCATAATCCCGAAACGCTCCCCCACATAAATAGCGGGAGCGATGAGAGGATCTGCAACCGCCGCCCAGTTGTTGGCATCCGTCCATTCTGGCACGGTAACTACATCGCCGGGCTGACCGCGCTGTAGGTTTTCGCTGTAAATATTGGCTGCATTCTCTAACGTGGGGTAGAGCACTTTCATTGCGGCAAGCTGCAAAGATCGGGGCACAACTGCGAAGCGGGGATTTATGGCCATCTTTGGGCCGGTGCCGTAAATGCCTGCTGCATTTTTGATGAGCATGGGTTGATCATACATAGCAGTTGAGACTACGTCCCACTCAGCAGCCGCCAGGGCGGTGGTGAGCAGGTTTGCATGCCCGCCTGCGGTGGTAACTGCTGTGGCATTGAACAATGCGCCGGTATCGGCCATTGTTGGGCCAACGCCAGCATTATCAGTAAAGATGGCAGCTACAAGAGCGGAAATCTTACGCAGACCAGCAGCCGCTAACTCGCGGGGATAGGCGGCTAATTTGCGGGATTCGTCCCGATCGATGAGCTCTAAGGTGAGCGGGATATATCCACCATATTTTACGAAGCTGGCAGTCTCGGGGCTGTCGCCGATGGCTAACTCGGTGTACTCTGCGCCCTCGTTGACTGTGGGAAGCGTGCCGACTGTGCCGACCAGTGTGCCTGTGATGGACTGCAAAGAATTGAAATGTTCAACTCTTGAAATTCTGCTCCACCAGTCATACCCGGCTTTGCCGAGCTGATCCCATGTGTTTACTACGATCTTGTTTAAAGCATTTTTGACAAGACCTGTGAAGTCTGTGGTGAGCGCAAACTGCACACGTTCAGAATCAAAGCCACCATGAAGATCATAGTCGCCTGTGAGCATGAGATACATCTCACGGATGCCGGAAAGGCGGGCTACTTTCAAATCTTTAGCAGCTTCGTCTCTGGGAGCACCCAAGAGATCATCCATAGCTGACTGCAATTTGTCATTGGAATCAAACATAGAGTGTACGCGCGGTCCCTGCACGACCGCGCCCCCGGTCAGTTCGCTGACCATGGCGCGGCTGTCTTCGACTGCAAGAGTAAGTTCGTCCACTTCAAACAATTTGCCGGAAAACTGCTTGCGCAATCGTTCGATCACTGGCGCGGGCAGTTTGGAGGCGGTGAGAGTAGATTCGAGCAGTTGCTCACACATCTTGACACGCACGGCGCGGGCTTTGTCCGCTTCATCGTTCAACTTTTGAATATGAGTTTGCACATTAAGCAGCTGATCAACGGCCTGCTGATCGTCTTTGATCTTCTGCTGCACCCGCTGAACGCCTGGTAGGGTATCCTGCGCGGGTGCTGTTGGAATAATTTTATCTTTTGGCATATTAACTCCTTCTCGATATAGGTCTAACTTTTGATAAACTTCACGAATGAACTCCCCGCCCCGCGCGGGGTTGATCACTAGATCAACGGAAAAGACACGCATAATTTCACTGACATCTTTTACGTTTGCTGTAAACACGACATCGGCAGAAAAGCCGATATTGGGTTTCTGGCCATCGTCCACCATTTGTTTACCGAGCTCCTGCAGGATTGCAGAAGCAGGGCCAAGCGGGCGCAGGTTAAGCTTGATACCCTGGGTTGATTCATCCCACTCAGGTGAGTGGCAGACGCCAGCCAGGTCATGGACGCTGTGCCCGAACCAGTGATGATCGATGAACGTCTGAGCATTGTCCCAAAGGGGCAGGGAATTCTTGAGAGATTCGGCTGAGAAATTCCAACCATTCCCCTCACCTGCGGTGATGGCAAGGATTTCAAACTCCCCCTGTTTATTGAACTGTGAAGAGTGCATCTCTATTCTATGTTTCTGTTCGTAGATTAGTTTCTTGTCTGGCATATATCAACTCCTTTCTGATGTGCTGCTTTATTAATCAAACATCCCATGTGATAAAGGGGTAAACGTTAATCAGGTAAGGTATCCATCCCTGTATCCGGGGGGGGTAATTACTTTTTTGATTGGGTTCCCATCACCTTTGTTTTCTTTAGGAATATCTTTACCCTGGGGGCTGTCTTTATCTTTCTTCGCTCTCTTGAGCATGGCTTCGGCATCGACCGTTTCACCAAAGAAGCGGTAAATGACGCGCAAGAATTCATCATTAGAAATAAGAGATCGATCTCTAAGATTGGCAAGCACTTCGACCATGTAATAAGCAGATTGAGAAAGACTTGAATTATCACGGCTGTTGATGTCCGCGCCAGTGACGGAAAGATCTATTTTTTTATTAATCTTTGCGTCCACCAGGGCGCGGCGGGAAAGCACCACTTGAAGAATATCCTCCATCATCCAGAGGAAGAACTTCTGCCGTTGTTCAAAACGCCGGAAAGTGGGGCCATCGGAAGAATCCGCTGTTGTGCGGGTCGCACTTTCGGGCTCAGCTAAAAAGTGCATAGGGACGGCTGCACCAGCAGCAACCATCTTTTTGAAAGCCAAACCATCTTTTTCAGCATCGGCAGAATTGAGGCGGGGCTGGATGACTTTCCAATTCTCGGAATCGTCAATGACAAGGATACTGCCGGGTTTGGGCGGGTGCGCATTGAGCGCAGCCTGCCGGGCTTTGCGCTGTGCCTCGGAAGCGAATTTTGCCTGAACCACATAAAGAAACGCATTACGGTAGCGATTAAGCCGGGCACGATCTTGAAGCCAATTTGAGTAGCGGGATATCCAAATGAGCAGGGGGGCGAGGTCTGGCTCCCCCCACTGAGCACCAGCCGGGCGATTGACCATATAGGGCAGAATGACCATCTTATCGATCGAATCACTGAGGGGATCATAAACAGGGATGGGGGCAGGGTCAAGATTATCTATGTTAGCTTTTAGCTTAAAAAGAATTGGCTGTTCGATGTCATTATCTTTGCTGATGATCTCATCGACATGAGAAGCAGGGAGCAGCCGGATGTAGGACATCCCGGATGCGTCTGTTGTCAGAATGACAAATAAATTACCGGTGCGAGTAAGTTCATCGCACATTTCTGTTACCCTGATAGGCATACGATTGAGGCGGTGAGACCAAAACTGATTAAGAAAATCAGCAGCGGGGTCATCTTTGCAGTTGATAGTTAAACCACTACCCACCACATATTGAGAAGTAAGTTCTACAATGCGGCGGGCGAGCGGATTAGACCGCCACGCTTTGAGGGACTGCTCGAGCACTTCTGTGCGATTGTAGGTGTAGCGGTCGCGGTCTGTTTGAGAAAGAGAACGCGCACCGACTAAGAAAGTATTTTCATTCTCGATAACTGCCATCTGTTCACGCACCGCAGAATCTACGCGGGATTTGATAAAACGATCAAAAATACTCATGATTTATACCCGATACCTTTCGCCCAGGGGATTAGATTTTCAAGTTTAGAAAGACGCATAGAAAGCTGAACCATAGAGAGCGGATCATCCAAATGCGGGTCAGGGGGTGAGGTGAGGTCCCCCTGCCCCGCAAGCGCAAGGAGCTGAACCAGATCGCCATTGAACCAGTTTAGATCGAGGGATTTACTCTCTGCACCGTATTCAAGTCCGACCGGAAAAACCCCATGCTGCCAAAAAGTCCACTTCTTCCAGGGCTTTGGAGGAGTGGGCTGAGCCGCGCTGGTGTACTGCGCCAGCCAAAGCGGAAAATAAGCCCATTTTTGATCGAAAAAACTAGTACCTTTTCTCATACCGTGAGAATTCCAAAAACCCAGGGAGGTATAGATCATGGGAATCTTGCCAGTGATAGTTTCGACTTCCTCAAGGAATTGAAACAATAAGGCATTGGATGGCCATAAAAAAGGTTTGCCGTTCTTCCAAAGCGGGGGGGCTTCATAGTCTGCAACAAGGGGAAGTTCGCCAATATCATCCCCCAGGGCATCACAGAAAAAGCGCGCCTGCATAAGACCGGACACATCCCATCGTAAGAAGTGATATGCTCCGCGAAGAAGACCAGCGTCTTTTGCAGCGTCCCAATTCCAGATGAAATCACCATCCACGCCCATGCGTTCACTGACCTTGATAAACACAAACTTTGCACCCTGATCAACAGACTTACTAAAATCCATCTTCTGAGGGGTTGAATTGTCGTCCTGCCATTTGCTGACATCAATACCTGGAATCATGCGAACATCCTTTCGGGTTGAGAAAAGAAATATGTTTCCCCGCCCACCGCGCGCCTTGATGGCGCTGGAGTGCGTGGATCCTCACTTCCCGTTCTTACGGGAAGTTCGGAAGCTGACACCCGCCCGAGAGATCTTATTGCCTGCATATCTCGAGGGTTGGGGGTCGGCGGTGATGGGAGCAGGGATAAGCGCGCAGTTTTCCGGCAAGGCTTTTGAAGCCAGCTATAAACGCCACTTATGGGAAGATTTGTTTTGGAAAAGCTTTTCATAAGTGGGTTTATTGCTGGATTTGCCGGGCGCGCTGAAGCTGATGGGCGAGAAAAATCTTTTAGTTCTACATTTTTAGAGCCCGAAAACAATAGAACAAACGACCAAAAAGGGTGAAAATCGGAGAAATTCCGACTTTTTCTGTTAAAAGCTTTTAAGCTACTGCTACTTAATCTATTAATATATAGATATATATATGTTAAGTAGTAGTAGCTAGTATATGAAGAGAAAAAAACTGCGCTCAAAAGACGGAATAATTCCGTCTGTTTGCGTATAGGTAAGCCGGAGTTTCTCCGGCTCGTTGCGGATAGTAAAACATGAAAAACACGACTTATCCACAGACTTATCCACAGATTTGCAAGAGTTATCCACAGAACTATACGCAATAAATTCATCAAAAGCCTCAATCTAATTCAGAAAGTGGGTCAGTGGCTTGAATTACAAAGGTGGGAGCAGACACAGACCAGTCTTCCTCGTCCAATACTGCACACATTGAAGAACTGATCAGTAGATCATCGTGCACCAGATCACCAGTGGCGGCATCCCGGGTGCCATCGGGAACGCCCCACCGGACCCGTTTTTGAGGTCCGTCAAGGATTTCAAATTCACAGAAGAGAATTTGCTGCCAGAAAGTCTCATCATCTGGCGCATATTCTTTGTAGCGTCCACTGTCAATGATTCCCAAGAAATCCCAAAGAAGATCAGATTTAGATTTAGTGCTAAAGTCAAAACAAATGATACGATCACCAAAGGCAGCAGAAAGAAACGAAGCCATGCCCGCCCCTACCCCGGTTGAATCGACCGCCGTAAATCGGCAGTCGAACAATTCCAAGACTGCTTTAATTTCACCGTACAGCTTAGAATGCTTTGTGCCAATCCATTCGAGCCGATGCACTACTTTATAAGTCGGTTTACCGATCAGAGGATCATCTACTGAAGAGAGATCGACCTCAAAAATAACCAGGGCGGTGCTGTCCCGGCGGGGATTGGAAAGTTCCACTGAACCAATCGAAGCTAGAGCCGGATCAGAAACGACCGCTTCATCTTCGCCAGCCAGATCAAGAGCAGCTGCATAGAGTTTGCCATCTTCCGGAGAGACGCGGGGGGAATGGGATCCTCGCATGAGCGCGCAGCGCGCGGGCGGGAATAATCCCCCCTCCGCGTCGATCTGTTCGCTGAAATATTGGGTTTTGATCATGGGATGATTACGACCCAGGCGGGCAACTTGCCCGGCAACGAACACACCATAGGCGGGTACTTCTTTAGACACATCATCCGCAGTTAAAATAAACACTCTTTTAATACCGTCCTTTTTCTGTGCCTTTTGAGCAGACCTTAATTCTCTGGCTAATAATGTCCTCGAAGTCCAGGCAGTTCCCCAAAAAACTCGGGTGGCGTTGGTGCTGGCAGCCATCGGAGCGATTTCCTTGTCGTACTTGCTGATGGATACGTCCTGCGCTTCGTCTATTTCGAGCAAAACCGAAGCGGTCGCCCCAACGATATTGGAGCGGGGCTGACCGCTGAAAAAGAAAATTCTGGATTTTCCGAGGCAATAAATGTAGCCGCTTTCCTTGGTCCAATGATCTTTTGACAAAAGATTGGTGCTGAGCACATGCTGAAGGCGGCGCATGGCGTTGAGCGTCTGCGGTTTCCAGGTGGGTGAAACCTTGACCATTTCGCAGGGATAATCTACGTACAGCGCAAGCAGGTAGGTTTCCAGCTGCGCTTGCAGTTCGTTCTTGCCGGATTGCCGGGGAAACATCACTACAAAAGATCGTCCTGCATGTTCGGCGATTGATTTGGTGATTGCCTGAGCAACGCCGCGCTGATAGTCCCTGAGCTTGATGCTTGAGGAAGAATCCACGAACGTGTCCACGTCTGCGAGAGTGGTAACGAGAAGATTTAATACCTGTGATTGATGAGACATGCATCATTTGTTAATCCCAAAAAAACCTGCTACGATCGTACCGACTGCGAGAAGAAGATCAGAAGAATTAGATTCAGTTCTTAAACGGTCGATTTCTTCTTTGTTATCTTTCTGCTTTTCCATACATATTTCCAGTAAATTTTCAATAGTTCTTAAGCGCACATTGGTTTGATCGACATACCCATCTAATTTCTTATTGATTACACTCTGTGTTTTTGTGTAATTTGTAGTTCTCTCGCAAAGGACAGCCAGTTTCTTGTCGATTGTAGAAAGAGTGACATGCTTGCGCCGTTCTTTGAGATAATCTTCACCATTAGACATCAATAAAATATCCTTGATCTACACCATTGATTTGAGCAGCTTGCTTGAGAAGAGATAAAAAAGGATCTGGATTATCACCAGCTAACATATACTGAGTGCGAACCAACCCTGATAGGCGGGTGGCAATCGTTCCACAGATATTAATAATAGTTGACCATTCATCCAGGGAATTTGTTTGCTTGTTCGCCAGATAAAAATAACGCCGGAGCAGCACGCGGGTGAGTGCGATCTCATCTGTGAGATCATTGGCCAGAATGACATTAAGATGCCTGAGTTCCAACTTAGTGAAGCGGCGGGAATAGAAGCCGTGCTTAAACGCATTCAGGTTTCCTGGTTGCCCGCCCGACTTGCGTTTGACATTCGGTTTTGGCAGCATCTGGTTTGTTTTTGGCTTCACAAATTTTCTCGTCATCCTGTCCCTCTTCCAGCTATCCTGCGGCTGGAAACTATCTCGATAATAGCTGCAAGGTCTTTATGGCCTTTTTTCCCCTTCTGCCGACTGGCCCGGGCGGGGCGAGAGGTCCTCTTATCTACCTTGATAGTTCACAAGGGTATGAGGTTGCCGCTCCCCGGCCCGGCGCCTGGCCCGCTGTGGAGCACCAGCCAGCGTGAAAGCTGCCATGATTGCCTTTCAACGGCATCAGCCGCCTGCGTTGATTTGAATTAGTACTATTGTTCTAATTACAGAGGTGATAATAACAAATTCCCCTTCTCAATACAACCTGTCAAAAGGTGAAGGTTTTTTAAGGTTCACAAGGGGGAGTAAGGCCGTACCCAGCCGATGCGGGGCGCATATTGAATCATTGATATAATTCACCCTTATGCAAAAAACCAACCTGCCCACCCGAATAAAAACATTCTTCCGCACTCCGCGCGGCACCCGCGCTGGTTTATGGGGTGCCTATTTTTTCTATTGGGCCAGCCTGGCGCCCTTTATCCCGTTTGTATCGCTGTACTACGAAAGCATCCACCTTACCGGCGGGCAGATCGGACAGCTCAGTTCCATCCGCAGTCTGGTATCTTTTGCCAGCAGCATCCTGCTTGCTTTCCTCTCAGATTTCCTCCGCCGCCGAAAACTAATCCTGCGCGTCTGTGTGCTCGGAATGACAGCTGCCTTGCTCATCTTTCCCCATGCGGCTTCCTTTACCACCCTCGTCCCCATCGTCGTGCTCTATTCAGTCTTCCTTTCCCCCACCAGTGCGATCCTTGATGAGACCACTCTGGAATCGCTGGATGATCCGCGCAACTACAGTAAAGTGCGCATGGGCGGCTCCGTTGGATGGGGCATTCTCGTGTTTATCACCGGCTGGCTCCTGGACAATGCCGCTGTTAATCTGACGATCATCTTCAGTCTGCACATCATCCTCCTCATCCTGCTGTTCGCCTTTTCCTGGCTCTTGCCGGAAGGAGACCGTGACACCAGCAAGCACACAGAAAAAGTATCCCTTAAAGATGTATGGGAAATGCTGCGCCTGCCTGCTTTCCTCCCCTGGATGGGGATCATTTTCCTGTGGGGCGTGGGAGATTCCAGCATCATCAACTTCCTCTTTTTACACATCAAACACCTCGGCGGCAGCTCATCGTTAATGGGCGCAGTCATGTCCGCCGCCATCCTCGGAGAGATCATCGGCTTTGCCGCGGCCAAGCGCATCCAGCACAAGGTCGGCACCCGCATGATGATGATCCTGTCCTTAGTGGTGCTGTGTGTCTGGATGGTCGCCGCATCCCTCATTAAGCAGCCTGCCTTATTCCTCTTCTATATGGTTATCGCCGGAGCGGGCTTTGCACTCATGCATGCCGGCAGCGTCGCCTATGTCAACCAGCGCGCGCCCAAACATATCGGCACCACCGCGCAGGCGATCCGCGGCGCAATTCAAATGGGGCTGGGCAGCAGCGTTGGCGCGCTCATCAGCGGTGCCCTCTACCAGGCCTACGGCTCAGCCGCCCTCTACCGCATCATGTCTGGCACCGCGTTAATTGGATTCTTCCTCGCTCTGCTGCTGCGCTCTATGGAGCGCTCCCGCGAGAAAAACATCGCCAATAATTTCTAATTTTCTGTCTCTCCACACATAACGACAGCCCCGCAGTCTGCCAAAAGGTGAAGGTATTTAAAGGCAGAGAAAAACTTCAATCATTGTTATAATCACCCTCATGCGAAAAACCAGCCCAGCTGCCCGGATCAAAGGATTCTTCAAGACTCCGCGCGGCACCCTCACAGGATTATGGGTCGCGTTTTTCCTCAATATGGCGGGCATGGCGGCTTTTGTTCCCTATGTGGGGCTGTATTATGAAAGCATCAACCTGCAGGGTTGGCAAATCGGCCAACTCAGCAGCATCCGCAGCCTGGTGTCTTTCATCAGCAGCATCCTGCTCGCCTTCCTCTCGGACGTGCTCCGCCGCCATAAACTGATCCTGCGCGCGTGTATCCTGATAATGATCACAGCCCTGCTCATCTATCCCCATGCGGCTTCGTTTACCACCCTGCTCCCCATCGTTATGCTCTATTCGATCACCCTCTCACCCACCAACTCGATCCTCACCCGGACCACGTTGAATACGCTCGATAACCCCCGCGACTACAGCATTGTGCGCATGGGAGGCTCGATCGGGTGGGGAATTATCACCCTGGTCACCGGCCTGCTGTTAGATACTCCCGCCTTCGATTTAAATATCATCTTTTCTGTGCACATCTTTTTTCTCATCCTGCTGTTTATCTTTTCCTGGTTCCTGCCGGAAACAGATCCGTCATCCAACCAGAGCGGAGGCAATGCATCTCCTAAGGACATTTGGAACATGCTGCGCCTGCCAGCCTTCCTCCCCTGGATGGGGGTCATTTTCCTGTGGGGCCTGACAGAAGCCAGTGTGTCCAGCTTCCTTTTTTTACACATCAAGCACATCGGCGGCAGCCCCGCGCTGATGGGTACCGCACTGTCCGTCTCCCTGCTGGGAGAGATTGCCACCCTGGCCGCGGCCAAACGCATCCAGAATAAACTTGGCTCCCGCAGGATGATGATCCTCGCCTTCGTGGTGCGAGTATTCTGGTTCACCGCCGCTGCCGCCCTTCGAGAACCCTCCCTGATCCTCGTCAATATGTTCATCGGCGGCACCAGTTTCTCCCTCATCCATGCCGGCGGTGTCGCCTATATCAACCAGCGTGCGCCCGGGCGGATCAGCACCACCGCGCAGGCGCTGCGCGGAGCGTTCCAGTTCGGATTGGGAGGCGCCGCCGGCGCGCTCATCAGCGGCGCCCTCTATCAGGCCTACGGCTCTGCCGCCCTCTACCGCATTATGGCTGGTGTTTCGCTGCTTGGTCTCTTCCTCGCCCTGCTGCTGCGCTCTGTGGAACACTCCCGCGAAAAAACCACGGCTTAATCACGCCCCGGGGTGTGGGTCCCGCAGGTTGGATGCTATAATTTCCATCACACGGAGAGGTGCCGGAGTGGACGAACGGGGCGGTCTCGAAAACCGCTGTAGTCATTATTGGCTACCGAGGGTTCGAATCCCTCCCTCTCCGCTGGTATCATCCAGCGGGTAAAAACATCTCAATTCCCTTATCAGAACAACCTATTTTCTTTCAGCGCACCATTAGCCAATTATCTGAGCTTACTCTGCCAAGGCAGAAAACCGCCAACCAAGATTTATCTCTTCGGTGATGTTTTCCGAAGCGGACTGATCCGCAAAAACACAAATTTCCTAGAGTTATGGAAATTTTAAAGATTTATTTATTCCTGTAAACAAACCCCTTAAGATTTATCTGCTCATGAAGCATAGTAGGAGGATGATCATTCTACGTCTGAGGAAGATATAATAATAAAGCAATCATCCAAATCAGGCCAATTAGCATTAGGGGTGAAAAGCATATCTTGTCTTTGATTAGATAAGCGAGGAGAACTGCATGTCCACACAATATCAGAAATTATCCTCATTACTAAAAAAGCTTTTTCAGAATGATCAAGCCGAGCTTGATTTTGGCATGTACCGTGTCATCAACCAAAGACGGGATGAGATCAATCAATTCCTGGAGAACGGTTTGCTCCCACAAGTAAAAACTGCCTTTGCTGAGTATCAATCTGTGGATAAGCAAAACCTTAACGCTGATTTGGAAGAAGCTATCAAACAGGTGAAAGATGCGGAAATGGATCCAGATCAATCACCAAAGGTGAAACGCATCAGAGAACAAATCACCACCTACAGTGTAGACATTGATGACCTAGAAAATCAGGTCTACTCTGCCCTATTCAATTTTTTCCGACGTTATTACGACAAAGGCGACTTCATTTCCCAACGCCGCTACAAAGAAGGGGTGTATGCGATTCCCTACGAAGGCGAAGAAGTTAAGCTGCATTGGGCTAATCATGACCAGTATTACATCAAAACCAGCGAATATCTACGTGACTATACTTTCAAACTTCCCTCTGGCAAGCTGACACATTTCAAACTGGTGGAAGCCGATACCGAAAAGGATAACCGCAAAGAGACCAATGATAAAAAACGCCGCTTCATCCTGGCAGAAGAGCCATTGGCAATTGAAAATAGCGAACTTGCCATTCGTTTTGAATTCCGACCAGATGATGAAAAACGAGCACAAAAAAAACTAAATGAGCAAGCGGTTGAAACCATTCTTAGCTTGCGAGAACATGTTGGCGAACAAACTCTCAAAGATGCCCTGGCAGAATTAGCAACACTCTCTCCCACTGAGAAAAATAAAAAACGTACCTTGCTAGCCAAACATTTGGGGGATTATACCCGCCGCAATACCCAGGATTATTTCATCCACAAAGACCTGGGGAAATTCCTGCGCCGTGAAATGGATTTCTTCATCAAGAATGAGATCATGCATCTGGATAATATCGAAAATGAGACCGTCCCCAAGGTAAAGCAGTACCTGAGCAAGATAAAAGTCATCCGTAGGGTCGCCCATAAACTGATTGATTTCTTGGCTCAGATTGAAGACTTTCAAAAGAAACTGTGGCTGAAAAAGAAGTTTGTCGTTGAAACCCATTACTGCGTTACCCTAGACCGAGTGCCAGAGGAACTCTACCCCGCAATAGCTAAAAATGATGCCCAGCGGGAAGAATGGGTCAAGTTATTCGCGATTGATGAGATCAAAGGGGATATGTTTAAGGCTGCTTATAGTGAACCACTGGCAATTGAATTTCTTAAAATTAATCCATATCTCGTTTTGGACACTAAACTATTTGATGAAGAATTCAAGTTTGAATTACTGGCAAGTATTGAAAGTTTAGATGAAGAGCTTGATGGACTAATAATACACAGCGAAAATTTTCAAGCTTTGAATTTGATAAAGGAGAGATATCGAAAGCAGGTGGGATGTGTTTATATTGATCCTCCTTATAATACTTCAAATAAAGAATTTTTGTATAAAGATAAATTTAAACATTCGAGTTGGATGGCTATGATGTCTGATCGTTATAATGCCTTATCACCAATGCTTTCAAATAAAAGTAATATTTTCACTCAAATTGATTATAACGAGGCAAACAATCTTCTTACTTTACTGAAGAGTATTTTTGGGGAGGAAAATTACGTAAACGAAATAATTTGGCGCAGAAAACAAGCAACTTCATATTCTAAAAAGCAAATGGGAATTACTAACGATACAATTTTCTGGTTTTCTAATAACAGTGAATATATTTTTAACCCCATTCATACTAAAGATGATGAGCATACACAGCGGTATATAAGTGAAAGGTTCGTTTACACTGAGGAAGAAACTAATAGAAAATACATGAAATCACCGTTAGTTAATTCTTTATTTAGACCAAATCTTCGCTATGTTTTTCATGGAATAAATCATCCGCCCAACGGATGGTTATATTCAAAAGAGCGAATGGAAGAAATGTATCAGAATAACGAGTTGGTGATGCCAGAAGATCCTAATGCTCGTATTTACAGAAAAATTTATGAGGATACTTATAAAGGTCAGTTAATTCAAAACATATGGACAGATATTCCGATTGTTAACCCAATGGCAAAAGAGCGGGTTGAGGGTTTTGTAACACAAAAACCTTCTGCGCTAATTGAAAGGATAGTTCAACTTGGTAGTAACCATAATGATATTGTGATTGATTTTTTTGCGGGTTCAGGGACAACAGCGTATGCAATACAAAAACTTAATCGGAAACTGGGGAGAAATCATAAATATATTATGATTGAAATGGGACATCAATTTGATACATTCTTAAAACCTCGCGTCAAGAAATTCAATTATCCAGAAGACATAAAAAACAGCAAACCTATCTCACAAGAAGGTTTCAACCATGCTTTCAAATATATCAAACTAGAATCTTATGAGGATACCCTCAATAATTTAGAATTGAGGCGCACAGATGAACAAGCCCAGGCTCTATTGGGCGCAGAAACCTTCAAGGAAGATTACTTACTCCGCTATATGCTGGATTTTGAAAGCAAGGATAGTTTGCTTGACCTAAAGATATTTGAAACCCCCTTTGATTACAAACTAAAGATTGCCAGCAGCACTGTAGGTGAAACTGTACTAACAAGAGTTGATCTGGTGGAAACCTTTAACTATCTGATTGGCTTGCAAGTTCGCACAATTCGCAAATCGGAAGGAGTTGTTCTGGTGGAAGGCCGAACCCATGACAATAAAAATGTACTGGTAATTTGGCGTAGTATCAACGAGTTGGATAATGAGGGCCTAAATGCCTTCTTCACTAAACACTTTGCTGAGCGGCAGAAGAATTTCGATACTATCTATGTCAACTGCGATAATACCTTGGAAAACATTCGCCCACAGGGAGCGACATGGAAAGTGCATTTGACAGAGGAAGAATTTCACTATCGAATGTTTGAGGAGGGATGAGATGATGATAAGCGAGGAAAAAATTAAAGTGTTCATTAGCTCAAAATGTGGTGGTGAACAAATCAACTTTGATCAATTAATCAAAACTAGATCAAAAAAAAAGAAAGATGTAGCAGATACCGCGGTCAAAACTAGCTATGACCTTGTAAGGAGGGCATTGAAGATTGCTCTTGAAGCAACCGGGTTTATTGAGACCTACGTTTTTGAAGATAGTTCAGCATCCACTACATTGTCAAAGGAAGATTATTTGCGCGAACTTGATTATAGTGATGTTTGTCTATTTTTGATAGATAATTTTGACGATAAGATATCTGAAGGGCTTTTGAATGAAATTACCCGTGCCCAGAAAACCAACAAAAAATCTTTTTACTTGTTTTTAAACCATTCAGGCCGAGACAAGACAGATGTCCAAAAAAACCTTAAAGGAGCGGATGGTGTTCATTATTTTGAAATAAATGATTTTAGGAAATTTATTGATGAAGGTTATAAATCAGTAATTAACGATATCATAAAAATCTATCAAATGTATTGTAGAGGGAAATTTGATATTGATGAGAAAGAAATCACATCTATAGATATAACCAAATATAGTTTTCCCACAGATACAAAGGATATTGATAAACAAATATTTGAAAATTTGGATCAAACCAAAAACAAAATTATAAGCCTTGTATATAAAATAAACGGAGAAGATAAACAAACATCCGATTTTGATAAATCTTGCTTGGATGTTCTTGAGTTTTTACTTGGAGATAAGGAATTCAACGACATTGATTTAGTATCATTACTAGAAACTCTAAAGGAAATCCAATCTCAAGAATTACATGAAGTGGTTTGCAAAAGATGGGAAGCAATCTCTCACTTTTACAATGGGGAAATTGAACAAGCAATAACAATTATCGAATCAACATATGGAGAATTTTCCGAAGACGGAATTACTTCAAATTGGTTAATAAATGACATATTAATCGACTGGCGTAATTTAAGTAATCTCAAAAACCTAATCGAAGATATTTCTGAATTTTCAGCTCAAGAAAAAATCGATCAGAGAAAATCATTGGTTTTCTTCCCTATCATTGATAGGTTTAGCACAAATATTAATAATGATATATTGAATAGAAGTTTTAATCTCGTTACAAAACCACTCTATTCAATTTCATTTTCGAATCCTGAAAGCTTATTCAGCTATATTTCTAATTACTTATTTACCGCAATTTATTATGGCTCATATACACATATAAAACTTACACTTAAGGAAACTCAGAAAGTAATATTTGATTTAGTACAAAACGATAATAACTTACTACATAAAATTCAATTGATGAGAATTTGCATTTTACGGGGCGAAGAAAAAGATTTTTCAAAAGTCATGTACAAATATAAATCTTCGCTGTCACATAGCACAGCAAAAGAAATTTTAGATTTATACAATCTCGCTAATACAAAATCATTACCTTATCAAAGAGAAACCTGGAAAATAGTTGCTTTTACTGAAATTGGATATTTTCTTTCTGATACTGATTATGAGAATGTGTCAAGTGAGATATTTGATTTATGTTTTGAATGGGTCGAGAGCGAAAATCCTAATATAATACTTGGAGGAAAGATAATTAAGGCTATCCAACTCAATAAAAAGCGCTTACCCTCAGAGAAAATTATTGACTTTGCCAATAGTGTTATCAAAAATAAATGGGTCCGATTCTTTCGACCAATATTTGAACTTTTGATACATTTTGATTATTCAACAATATCACACAAACTTGTGAATGATCTAATATCGCAAATAAATGATTTTTTAAGCGAAGAAGGTATAAATCACCAAAATAAAAATATAGAGGTTCTCTTTACAACGATTAGGAAGAACCGGAATGATTTCAATTCTGAGATTGATGACATAGTTAAAGAACATTACCCCAAGTATTTTGAACAATCATATAATTTAGAAGTATTCCCAAACGATAAAGTTAAACACATTAAAAGATATCTCGATATTATTGAATCCAGGAATAAAACCCAGGGAATAAATAGAAAATTTTCTTTTTACGTCGATAACCCATACATCATCATCAAAAAAATAATTGAATACAATGACCTTCAATTATCAGAAATTATGTTCAAAAAAATACTCAAAGAAATAGATAATACATTATTTTCTGGAACGCAAACATATTCTGCAAAAATCAGCTCTATTCACTTACTAGTGTTTTTGAAGAAGCAAAGTTTATCGTTTAATTTCGATTGGGTTAATTATTACTCAAATCTTGAACAAAATATCGCGAAAATAAAAAAGGGTAATGCTGGTCTCTTTGAAAAAGACAGCACACTTACATTAAACTTACACCTGCTGATTCTTCGGATCACTTTCGGGAAAGATTGTTTGCAAGAGTTAATAGAAATACTTGCCTTGACTAACAATAGCAGCGAACTTGCAATAATGAAATCACTAGAGGCTTTGGTGTATTTACTGAAATTAGAAAAAATCAATCTCTCGGAGTCTCCAATAATATCTGTATTAATTCAATACATATCTGCTTTTTGTTTCCATGGTGATTACAATATCAGATATCATACTGTCCGAGCTTTGTATCAATTAATAGATTCTCAATATTCAACTTTTGTAGTCAGCCAGTTGTCAAAAATGATGGAGGATGACGACTTCAGAGTAAAACTGGGCGTTTTGAACCAAGCAGATTTACTTAAAAAGTATGATGAAAAAACCTTTAACTATGTCGTGAGTAAGGCAAAGATAGACAATAATTATTTGGTCAGAAAAGGCATAAAATTATATGCCTAGAAACAATGCTCAAACTTCATTCGAAGAAAAACTTGTTCTCCAACAGTGGTTGTTTAAGTTGCTGGAAGTTGATGGTTTTTCTACCCTGCAAGGCTGGCTCAAAGGCCCAGATTTAGAAGGCTTTGATGCCGAGAATATCAGCCATTTTTATCACGTCCTGGTTACCCGGTTAATCAACCGCAAACGCATCCAAAAAGATGATCTACTCCGCTATGATGGCAATATTGTTCGCTATTGGAAACAGATTACCGAAAAACGAAACCTGCTTGAAGGACGCACCCTGACCCCCAAGTATTTCCAATATCTGACCTTGCTGTTCACCGAAATCTATCTTGATCGCTATTTTCGAGATCAAGAAATCTTGCTGGTTGAGATCAATCAGGCTATTGAAGAATACAATTATGGCAAACCAGACCAGGAACATGTTGAACCGTTTCCGGCCAAAGAACTGAACAAGATTGCTTTCTGGATGGCAACCGGCAGCGGTAAAACGCTTCTTATGCACTGCAATTTGTTGCAGTACCAGTATTACTTGAAACAAAACAACCAGGAAAACACAGTCAACCGCACCATTCTGCTGACGCCCAACGAAGGCTTATCCCAGCAACACCTGATCGAATTTGAACGCTCCAATATTCCCGCTACCCTATTCTCTAAGCAATCCTTGGGCGGATTTTTCAAAGGGAACAAGATTGAGATCATCGATATTCACAAACTTGCGGATGAAAATGGTGAAAAAACCGTGGATGTGACCGCTTTTGAAGAGAACAACCTTGTCTTTGTTGATGAAGGACACTCCGGTGCCAGCGGGGTCAAATGGATGAGACGCCGGGAATCTCTGTGCGAGAATGGCTTTTCCTTCGAATACTCAGCCACCTTTGGCCAAGCGGTCAAAAAAAATAAAAAACTGATCCAGGTATATGCCAAAAGCATCCTGTTCGATTATTCCTACCGGTACTTCTACTATGATGGCTACGGCAAGGAATATCGCATCCTCAACCTGGAAGATGATAGCCAGGAAGCCCAGCGCTATCGTTATTTAAGTGCCTGCCTATTGGCCTTCTACCAACAGCAAAAGGTTCACCAGCAAGAAGCCCAATTATGCCTTGAATACCTGCTCGAAAAACCGCTGTGGGTATTTGTTGGGGGAAGTGTGAAAGCCGTTTATACCCGAAATAAACGCAAAGTCTCTGATGTGGTGGATGTGCTGCTTTTTCTGGCTGAATTTGCCAGCGCTGACAAGAAAATTAATAATATTCACATCATTCAAAATTTCTTGGATGGTAAAGCCAGTTTGCTCGATAATCAGGGGCGGGATATTTTTGAAGAAAGTTACCAATACTTAGTAAATACAGGCTTGAATGCAGAAGAGATTTACAAAGATTTGCTTCAACTGCTATTCAATGCGGCCGCCCCTGCAAAGCTACAAGTTGAAAACCTCAAGGGAAGCGATGGCGAAATTGGGATCAAGCTGGGCGATAATGAATATTTTGGTCTCATCAATGTGGGTGATGCCAATGCCCTTTGTAAATTATGCGAAAAACAATCCGAGATGATTGTCACCGAACAGCCTATATCCGAATCTATCTTCCAACGCCTGGATGATCCTGATTCTAATATCAACATCCTGATCGGCTCTCGCAAATTTATGCAGGGCTGGAACAGTTGGCGGGTATCTACAATGGGCTTGATGAACATTGGTCGAGGCGAAGGAACGCAGATCATCCAGCTTTTCGGGCGGGGGGTGCGCCTCAAAGGGAAAGATTTCAGTCTCAAACGAAGCACAGAAATGAACCTCACACGCCTACCTCAGCATGTCCCTTTGCTGGAAACCCTAAATGTTTTTGGTGTTCGGGCCGATTACATGCGTCAATTCCGTGAGTTTTTGGAAGATGAAGGCCTGTCCACTGAGGAAGAAAAAGTTGAGTTCATCATGCCGGTCATCAAAAATCTGGGGACACAAAAACTAAAAGTCATCAAACTGAAAGATGGTGCCAATTTTAAACAGCAAGGACCCAGCCCGGTCTTAGAACAACCAGATGACAAATTGAAGCGCAAGCCGGTGGTTATGGACTGGTATCCGAGAATCCAGGCCATTTCCAGTATCGACATGGATGAAGAAGCCACTGACTTAAATCCAGGATATTTTACAGATAAGCACATTGCCTTCTTGGATTTCGATAAATTATTTTTTGAACTGGAACAATTCAAAAACGAACGCAACTGGCACAACTTGAGCATCCAGCGAGACAATATCAAGCCATTGCTGCTGGATAATTCCTGGTATCAACTCTTTATCCCCCAGGAAGAGTTGGACTTCAACAACTTCCAGCAAGTCAATCACTGGCAAGAGATTGCAACCAGCTTGCTTAAGAAATACTGCGACCAGTATTATAAATACCGCAAAGCCGAGTGGGAAAGCAATTACTTGGAATATCAAGAACTCACCGTAGATGACCCTAACTTTATTGATGAATACCGTATCCTCGTTGAAAAATCCCGTGAAGATATCATCAACAAGCTGGAAGAAATCAAGCAAGCTGTTGAAAACGGTGAATTTCGAAATATTGCTCTCGGACCTCGCTTTAGTGCCATAATGTTTGAGAAACATCTCTACCAACCCTTGCTCTTCCTTGGCAAAGGTATAAATATTGAAATTAAACCAGTTGCTTTGAATAAAGGCGAACATGATTTCGTGGATGATTTAAAAACCTACTATGAAAGCCAGCAAGAGTTTTTTGAAGGCAAAGAACTTTATCTGCTGCGTAACCGCAGTCGTGGTCATGGAATTGGCTTCTTTGAAGCCGGAAACTTCTACCCCGATTTCATCATGTGGCTTGTGGATGATGATACCCAATATGTAACATTTATCGATCCCAAAGGAATCGGAAGGGTTGGTATTGAAGACGATAAAATCAATTTCTACCAGACCATCAAAGGATTACAAAAAGACCTGAGCGATTCCAACGTCATCCTCAATTCATTCATTATCTCGAATACTCGTTTTAGCGATTTGCCAGTGCAAGGAAGTCGTGAAGATTGGGAAAATAAAAATGTGCTGTTCCAGGTGGAAAATAAAGAAAATTATATTTCTAGAATATTAAATGGGGTGATTTTAGTAAAAGATAATTAGTTTTTTATACTAAGTCTGAAAATTACCCTTGAGTAATAATATAGTAAGACGATTGATCCAAATTAAAAAACCTAATTATTAACTAAAATCTTTAATCTATCCCTCCCACCACCTTGCCAACCCAACGCCTCCCCAGCGTCCTCATTTCAGTACAGAAACCGGCACCATCCATTTCGACGTCAACAAAAATTCTTCTGTATAATTAATGGAGAAATCACCCGAGGAAAATCATAGCCAAAGAAAATGTGAATAATCCTGTTGACAAGATGGATAAACCCATCCCAATTTGGGTCATTTTATTGATCCCTGTCTATGTAAGTGTGCTTTTTTCCGTGATACTTTTCCCGGCCGCAAAGGATTGGGGCTGGATTGAGGCGTGGATATACATTATCGTCTTCGCCATTAACATCACGGCCAGTTATTTCATCATCAATAAAAACAATCCGCGCGTCCTTCGCAACCGCATGAAAGTTAAAAAAGAAGGCTTGACCTCGAAAACAAAAAGATCCGCGGGGTCGGATAAATTTATCATGCCGGTATTGGGTGTCGGATTTATCGGTGCATTGGTTCTTCCCGCGTTTGACCACCGCTTTGGCTGGTCCTCGATCCCTTTTATGGTTGAGATGGTCGGGCTCGTTGTCTCAAATGCGGGCATGATTATTATGGATATCGTCATGCTGCAAAATGCGTTTGCCTCGAAACTTCTTGACATCAATAAGGGACAAACGCTCATTGACACGGGGCTGTACAGCCATGTTCGCCATCCCATGTACTCTGGGTCCAGTTTGATGATCCTCGCTTTGCCAATCGCTTTGGGATCGTGGTGGGGAGTACTTCCCGCGGTCATAGGGGTCTTATCCCTTGTACTCCGCATACAGTTTGAAGAAGAAATGCTGATCAATGGCATGGATGGATATACGGACTATCAAACCCGCGTCAAATACAAACTGATCCCGGGAATATACTAAATTTCACACAAGAAGCACACAGTGCGTCGCGGCAATCTCATTCTCCTGTGTGTGTTGTATCTTCTATCCTGAGATCAAAGGCCAAAAGAATCCGGACAAATGATTACAATTTCACATATTCCTGTCTTTTTCCCCTATCCCTTTATAAGTGAGAGAGCTGGTGTGAAGGCGCAGCCCAGTTTTCAATTAGAAGGTTTTTCATTAAAAATCTTTACACTTCAGAGTTAGGTATAATTTTACGTTTAGCGCATGGCTTCTTCAGAGAACACCGTTCACCCTGGCTCACGTGAATGCCTGTGTGAAACAGTAAGATCAAGCAGTTATAGAAAAGAAAGAAAGATCGGAAGAGGTTAAATGATAAGTAAGTTTCGTTCACTATTTCAAACCGAAGAGGGTGTCAACAGGAACATCAAATTATATTTACTGACCGTGCTGTTGATCAATATTGGCTTTGGTGTGATCGAGGCTGATTTTAATTTATATATCCTATCCATGAATATGTCTCCTGATTTTTTGGGAGTCGTCCTGAGCCTGACGCCTTTCGCGCAGGTATTAGCAGCGATACCGATCGGTTTTCTGGCTGAAAAGATAGGCAGCAAAAAATCATTGATCCTGGTAAATCTTGTGGTCGGCTTTTCCCATCTTCTCCGTGTGTTCTCCCCCAACCAGACACTGATCCTGCTCGGTTCTTTTATTCTCGGCACCGTTCGAACGGGATATTTCATCATTCAAATGCCTTTTATTAGCCAATACGCTGGTAAACAGAAGAATAAAGAGTATTCATTTGCCAGCATCACCATCTATTCATCGACCGCAATTGGCAATCTCATCGGAGGTTTTCTTCCCGTCTTGTTAGCTTCTTTGTTTATTAATGAAACCTCAACCTACCGGACGATTATGGTTTGGGCAAGTTTGCTGATCGGCATGGGTACAATCCCTTTGTTTTTTCTTAAGAAAGATAAACCTGCGGACACAAGAAAGATCAGTCTTTCCCCTTACTTAAAGGGAATTGACAAGAACACCGTAAGATTTGCCGGGATTGAATTCTTTCTCGGTACCGGATTTGGATTCTTACTATTCTATATGAATATTATCTTCGTCTATTATTACAAATCCAATCTTCAGGCCTATGGCACCATGTCCGCAGTATTGATCATTCCAATCGTGATCCTTCTCCTGGCGGGACCTTCACTCGCAAAAAAATATAATGGATTAAGAATTATTCTTGTAACCCGTATTTTGTCATCTGTATTTGCCGTATTCACGATCATTACAACAAATCCCCTTGTCGGTGCATCTGCTTACATTATTTTCCGTTCATTAATCGGGGCAGGTACGTCTTTATGGCTGTCATTCGCATCTTCCGTCGCAACCAAAAGATCGCGCACGGCCACATCGGCCTGGCTTGAGATCACATTCCAGATCGGCTTTATAGCCGCCGCATTAGGTGGAGGGCATTTGATCGCGCGTGGATCATACCCTGCATTAGGAATTATTTCCGGGATGTCAATGGTCATTG
The DNA here is from genome assembly GCA_965195205.1 of uncultured Pelolinea sp. GTDB lineage: Bacteria > Chloroflexota > Anaerolineae > Anaerolineales > Anaerolineaceae > Pelolinea. The sequence goes on from CBDAFG010000034.1 coordinate 39,041, forward strand.
CTTACCTATTGACCAATCTCTTTTTCGGAAAAAAATATCTTTCTCCTCCTGCTGAATAAGGCCAGCCGATTTTTCTATCTTTGCGCAGCACACCCATGGGGTAGTGCATAAAGCACAACACACTACCCGGTGATCTCACTCTCCGATAGTTGTATTTTTGCCATTCAGGAGGAAAAGGAAACACACTCCGTCTGGGCGCAGGTCTCCTCATGAAGTAAAAACGCGGTAATCATTTCTGATTACCGCGCATCGCCAACAACCCGGGCACACACGCAATTCAATCAAGAATCCAATTTAATGATCACCCGGAAAAGGCCAGCCAGCCATTCATAAACAGCTGCCCTCTTTATTCATAGCAGGCAAATTCAGCTGTCCCGCCCCATTTATACCCGCAGTACACACAGCAGGCTTCATCCATGATAAAGGTGTAATTATCATAGGAGTCACAATCGCAGATCGGTTCTGGTTCATCCGGTTCAGGTGTAGCTGCGGGCGCGGAGGTCTTACACAAACCGATCTCATTGCCCGTGGGTGTATACCCATAGGCCATGCGGCAGGTGTTGTCCACCAGGTACAAATCCTTGAGCGGATAATCGGAGTCCCTGCCAATGGGGGAACCTGCTTCCTTGAGTGTGTAGAAATCGTTGTAATCGAACATGGTCGGGTCTTTTACGCCATCATCCGCCCACGCGTTCCACATGAAAGCAGCTGCGTTGCCCAGCGCAGACTTTTTTATCGCCAGTTGGATCACACTGGAATCTTCGGGGTCCACCCGCTTCCAGGCCACATCCGGGTCATTCAAATGGTCCGGTGAGAAAAGGAACTGTTCATAACTGTCACCGCTGTAATTGGGCGCATCAGCCAGCATCGGGCGCGAACCGCCTACATCATCATTGGCATCCTTGTAAACAAACACGTCCGCAATGCGCCATTCAGTGCTGCCGTCTCCCAAAGCCCACAACAGCAGATCGCCGCGCCCGTCTTTACTGATATCCAGCTCAACCCCGTAATACGCCGAAAGCCGATTGGTATCAGGGCTCAATCCGCTCAGGTGCAGCATGAAGTAGTAGAAAGTTGGGTCCTGGCTGAGCTCCACACGTTCCAGATCCACATCCGGACGGTAAACCATCTCTACGGCGGTAAAAGGCCTTTCTAATAAATTCTGGTTCAGATAATCACCACCGTAGGCACGCTTCTGGCCAGCCGTACTCTTGGAGCTGATATCCATCCACCACTGCGATACCCACCCCGGTTTACCCGGTATGGTTGTGTGTTTTACCTCGATGGTAGCGGTGGCTTCTGCTTCCACCACTTTCTGGCCAGATTCAGCTGTCTGCTCGATGCTTACCATAGTCTGTTGTATATAAAGCGCCTGCAGGGTCTGTTCGGTTTCGGAAGGCCCGCCCAACCCGCTAAAACTTATATCACACGCCAATACAACCAGCAGTAAAACCGAAAGCCAGATAATAATTCTCCTCTTTTGAGTCTCCATTGCACCCTCACTTCCTTTTTTGGTTAACTTATTAAATATTATACGGAATAAACAAAAATAACAAAATATATTTACTTGGTTTTAATCCTTATTAAAAAGTGGTTCCTTGCGTCAGGTCATCGATGGCCGCCTTCTTTTTTCCACTAAACCTATCCTGACCTACACCCGTCCTTCCTCTGTTTGGTTAAAGCATTTAATATCTGATAAGCTAATATATCAAGTATTTGAAAATTTACTATTCCTAACTGGAGACAAGCATGGCTGGTAAGAAAATACGCAATTATAAGGACATGGATAGGTCCGAGATCAACCGGATTGCGGTCATGCGCTTCATATTCGTCATTATCCTCATGCTGGCTGTGCTGTTCCTGTCAGCAGGACGCCTTGACTGGTGGGAGGGCTGGGCGTATGCAGGCATGACGCTCGTCGTTCTCATCATAAGCCGTGTGATTTTACTGAGAAATGATCCCGATTTGATCATTGAGCGTATGTCGGCGGGGCAGGAAGATAACGTTAATCCTTGGGATAAGATCTTTGTGCCGATCATCGCTTTATACATCCCGTTGATCACATATGTTATTGCAGGACTGGATGCGCGCTTTGGATGGTCGCCAAACATTCCGGATGGCATACAGATCGCGGCGCTGCTTGTTAATTTTATCGCCAGCATGTTCTCCACCTGGGCCACTTTTGCTAACCGTTTCTTTTCTTCGCATGTCCGCATCCAGACTGACCGCGGGCATACAGTTGCCCGCGGTGGGCCATACAAATTCATGCGCCACCCTGGTTATACCGGAGTGATCGTAAGCTGGCTCTCCACCCCAATTTTCTTCAGCTCAATCTGGACGTGGATCCCAACCATCTTGGCGATCATTGGTTTTGTCATCCGCACCGCGCTGGAAGACCGCACGCTTCAAGAGGAGCTCCCCGGATATAAAGAGTACACGCAGGAAGTGCGCTACCGGCTGCTGCCTGGTATTTGGTAGCGGGACTGTAATAGTATTTCATCCACACCACTTTCCTGTATAGCGTGAAGGGGATTAAATCTTTTCCTCTCGAAAATCCTATTTACCTGGCAAAAAACATCTATACTATAAAATAAAGCCTTTTGATAAGTTTGCTGACCGATCAAAGAAACAGTCGAATCAAGGAGGTTCAAATGCCGTTTAAAGTCCTCTTTATCGCTCATGCTCGTGACGCTGAAAAAGAAAAGCACAGGAGTTCAATTGAAACAGACTCATACCATCTTCATACGGTGGTTGTGAAAAACCAGGATGAGGCGTTGGAAATCTCCAGGGATTTCGCAGATAACATGAATATTGACTGCATCTTGCTCTGTCCTGGCTTTAATCACAATGATGTGGCTGAAATAGTTAATATCACCGGCGGTAAAGTTTCCGTGTCAGTTGCCAGAGGAGATGGCCCCGGGAGCAAAATTTCATTCGAAGCAAGAAAGAGAGCGGGCTATCCCCCGGGTAAATAAACTGAATTCAGTAAATAATGTTTATTACCTTTGCGGCTATCGCTCAGGATACAGGTTTTTTTGTTCAGCATTTGGTGCTGCAGGCACAATCAACGCCTGCCCAGCTTGATTCACTCACTTCAAATCAAATTATCGATCAGAAATTTATTACGTAATAGAATAAAGCCACTTATGGATAAGTTCGATCACATTCTCAATCAACTGCACGCCCTCGCGAACTCAAAATCCCTCCCCGGCATGGCCCGTTTCGGCATCGAGACCAGCGGCGGGCGGCTCGGTATCTCCATCCCCAACCTGAGGAAGATCGCTAAAGACACCGGTAAAGACCACACGTTGGCTTTGGCATTATGGGACACCGCCATCCCCGAAGCACGCATCCTGGCTACAATGATCGATGATCCTGCTCAGGTAACCAGTGTCCAGATGAACACTTGGGTACGTGACCTGAACTCATGGGACATCTGCGATCAGGCCTGCAGCAACCTGTTCGACAAAACACCCCTCGCCTGGGAGAAAATCAGCGAATGGGCGGCGGACGAAAGTGAATTTGTTCGCCGCGCAGGTTACGTGATGATCGCCTGCCTGGCAGTGCACGATAAGAGCGCACCCGATGAGGCCTTCATAGACACCTTCCCAGTCATCATCGCCGGCGCAACCGATCCGCGCAACTTCGTTAAGAAAGCCGTCAATTGGGCAGTCCGCAGTATCGGTAAACGCAGCCTGTCACTAAACAAAGCCGCCATCATCCTGTCGGAAGATATCCTCGCGATAAACGACACCACCGCCTGCTGGATCGCGCGGGATGCACTGCGTGAATTGACGGGCGAAAAAGCCCAGGCGCGCTTGCGCAAGAAAGTCGATTTGTAGCGTGCCTTCCTAACGCACCACTTTAGAGACTATGCCTTTACAAAGACCACAAAACACAGCGAGCTCTCCCCCAATTCATGGAAGATCTTACCGAAGCAATACCTTGCCTCTTGTAAATTATTATTCAATTATCCTGCATCATCCCAAATGATACGTAATTCGCAGAAATCTTAATGATAAAATATCATATGAAAGATAATAAGGAACCTAAATGGGTTATATTGATCCAGGATTATTCGGAATTATTTCTCAAATTGGCGTTGCGCTCGGATTAGTTGCTGTCTCAGTTATCGCAATCATCTTCAAACCATTTAAGAAATTTTTCTCAAAAAAAGACAAATCAGAAAACGATCCTGAATAATACCTTTCGGGATTCTCTAAAATAAACATGTCGAATGCCCGTCCATTACTCAGCGGTGGAATGGATCCTACCGGTTCAGTCTACGAACAAGATGGATCGATCTACCGCAGCATCAATCCCGAATTCACTTCCTTTTTCCGCTCTCTGCTCAACAATGAAACAATTCAAAAAATGATCGGCCGCGAATTTGTAGATACATCGGTCATGACAGAGGATAACGCCAGCGGTAAGCTTCTCCTCAAACATCAGAAAATATCCCCCTCCAATTATCCCTACGAATGGTCGTCAGAAATGCTTCATGACGCGGCTCGTTTCAGTCTGCAAATATGCATAGATTTACTAGAAGAAGACCTGCTCCTCAAAGATGCTACTCCTTGGAATGTGGTTTTCAACGCTGGAAATCCTGTTTTCGTAGATTTTGCTTCCATAATGCCGGTTGATTCAAACCTGGTATGGGTAGCATTAGACCAATTCAGCCGACTTTTCTTGTTCCCTCTCTTGGCAGCAGAACAAGGGCTTGGGCGTGTCAACAGGTCACTAATGCAAACATCCCAACAAGGAATCTCTAGTAACGAAATCGGTGGTTTCCTGCCAAGTTTTGCTTGGATAAAAAAACCATGGCTTTTTAAACGCGTCTATATCCCACACATACTTGTCTCTCTGCTACAAAAAACCGGGCAGGATAAGGAGATAGGGAAACACATCAAAAAAGTTACAGTATCAAAACAAGCAAGGGTGAAATTCCTCAACGACCTCCTTTCTGACCTAAATTCCATCCATTTTACGGACGGAAAAAGCAGATGGTCGAACTATTACAAAAATATTGAGTGCTTCTTCGACCCAAACAAATTTAATCAGAAGCAGAAGGTTGTATCTAAACTCCTGCAAGATCTGAAACCAAAGACTGTGACTGATATTGGCAGCAACATGGGTGGATACGCGGTCTTAGCGGCCCAGAATGGCGCTTTTGTAACAGCTTTTGACACCGATGAAGATTCCATCAATATGTTTTATAGGTTGATAAAAGACAAAAAACTCAATATCCTTCCACTCGTTTTAGATGTAACCAATCCCTCACCTCCAACAGGGTGGCGGGCGCTTCAATACCCATCTGCGGTTAAGCGGTTCAAATCTGAAGGGGCACTTGCGCTGGCATTGGTACACCATTTGGCTATTACACAGGGGCAGTCATTTGATCGCATTGTAAATGAGCTGGTGGATTATTGTGATAAATGGCTTATAACTGAATTTGTCCCTCCCGAAGACCCCCGCACAAAAGAGATCCTGTTAACCTGCCGCAGGGATATGAACTGGTATTCACTAGAGGGATACCTCACTGAACTGAATAAGAAATTTAATAAAACCACCACTTTTGATTCGTACCCATCCGGTAGAACCCTCATCCTCTGTGAGGATAAATTCTAATTATCATCAAGAAGACAGACAAAAAATGTCGTTTAATTGATTAATTAAAGATTAAAACACCTATAATACGCCATGATTAAAAAAATCCCCTTACACACCTTCTTGCTAGCAGCATATTTTCCCATAGCCCTTCTCGCATCCAACCTGGGAGAAATCAATCCCTTAACAATCCTCCGTCTAATTGTGTTTATGCTGCTGGTTGCCACGGTCATTCTGTTCATGCTGAATATTATTCTGCATGACTGGCGCAAAACCAGCTTGCTTGCATCTTTTATTATCATCTTCTTTTCAGTTTACGGATTGCTATATGATTTTTTCAAATCTTCTCCAGCACTGAATCCACTGTTTGGGCGTCATCGAGTGCTCTTTGGATCCATTCTTGTTGTTTTCATTATTCTTGCCTACCTCATTACCAAAAAGTTTAACCACCCAGCGGAAGCAACTCTTTTCATAAATCTTTTCACCATCTACTTACTAGCTATGCCGCTTGTTCAAATCGGGTTCTATTCATACCAGATAAACAAAGCAGCCATTGACACACCCCAAACCATAAAGAAAGTAACCGAATCGCCTGAAAACAATAATGACCTGCCAGATATTTACTACATCATCCTAGATGCATATGACCGTCAGGATTATCTCTTATCCGAATTTGAGTATGATAACAGTGCGTTCCTCGATTCACTTTCGGAAAAAGGATTCTATATTGCTGAATGCAGCCGTAGTAACTACGCGCACACCTTCCTGTCCTTGTCTTCAACCCTCAACATGGAATATATCCCGGGTTTCCTTTTGGAAGATACCTTGACGGAACACATATTAAAAGACGCTCTTGTGCATAGCCGTTTTCGAAAAAGCACAGCCGAGTTAGGTTATCAGACGGTAGCTTTTGATAATGTCCATTGGGATTTCTCGGATGCGGATACCTTTTATAAATTTACTATTCAACCATTCTTAAACCCATATCTCTTTCCATCTGAATCTACATTCATCGACAACTCCATTTTAAAAATATTCAATGACATGAGCCCCTGGCTTCAAGATAAAATCAGCGCACTCGCCGCGAGTGCTGTAAAGGACCATTATTATTTACAAAAATACATCTTAGATAGCCTGGATGATTCCATTTCGCTCGCCTCACCAAAATTTATTTTTGGCCATATCGAAAAACCACACGGGCCGTATGTTTTTGAGCCCAATGGAGATTTTATTGAAGAAAATGCCTTTTATAGGGATAAATACTTCGCAGCAATCAATAAACACTACAGTCATCTCGGATATGTGAAACAGGTCGAATACATCAACCAAAGAGTAATCCATTTTGTTGAGCAGGTCTTAATTGAAAGTAATGGGGAAGCGGTCATCATCATTCAGGGCGACCACGGTATCCAGGAAATCGAAGATCTGAACGCCCGCATGGCAATTCTCTACACAGTGTATTTACCAGATCAAGATTATTCACTTTTTTACCAATCGATCACTCCGGTAAACACCTTCCGCTTAATCCAGGACAAATTCTTCTCCACTAATCTTGGGTTGATTAAAGACGAGTCTTATTACTCCTATCGGGAAGACAAACTGGATTATTTTCCCATAGAAGAAAACATGCTTGATTGCATTCAAAAATAAGATACTCGGAAACTCAAGGAAAACATTCTACCTGCAATTCAATAGTTTGAATAATTCATCCCTACCGATCTTTTGTGATCCTTACCAGATCAATCAGCGGAAGCACTTCTTCCACTTTCGGCTCTCGTGAAATTGCCCCCACAGCTTGGATTATTAAACCGCTCACCACAACGCCAAAACTCACAGCTCTTTCTAACGGCCATCCCTGCACCAAGCCATAAGTTACCCCTGCTTTTAAAGAATCGCCAGCGCCGGTTGTGTCAACGACAAACTTCTCTTCAATAACCGGTGGGTGCACCCAAAATTCTTCACCATCAGCACCAATTACATGTACCGCATGCGGCCCATCGGTTGTAATAACAATTGCTCCGTTGGCTTTGTATAATCGTCTGGAATAAGGTAGTGCATCATCGTCTGAATTTAGTTTTCTCAGCAAACCCGCCGAGTTGCAAATCACATGAGCATAAGGGATCACAGGTGAATCTAAACTATTAATATCACTTCCAATAATGCACAATCCCAATCTGTGTGCCAATTTCATGGCAGGGAAAAAACTTTCTTCACGAGCCAAACAATCCAGCACAAAATGGCTGGCTTCCCCGAGCATTTCTTTTGTTAATGTCGTGGGATCTTTCACCCGTTCCTTTAAATTAAAAGCTAAAATATAACGGTCGCCATTCGGCGGAACAATTATGCGGCAAAAAGCCGAATTGGCTCCTTTTTTTATGGTCACATGGTTGAGGTCCAACATGGGGTACTTACTGAGCAGCTGCATCATCAATTGGCCATATTGGTCATCACCCAGAGCATACCCCGATAAACCCACGGGTATCTGCCACAAAGAAAGCAGCACAGCCACATTGGAAGCCAAACCTCCGATCATATATTGATCTTCGATCACAAAGGTGTCTATTTCCCGGTCCACCGCATGCGGGACATTGATGATGTTATCAATGGCAATTTCACCATACACAAATGCTTGATTATTTGTCATCTGCCGTATCAATCCGAACTTTCTTCATCGCATACTCCTGATTCCATAACATCTATTCTATAACAGTTAAAAACCTGTATCAAAATAGGTCAACGAGTTCAAATATTGCTAAAAAAGATCAAGGAACAGACAAACTGCCAGAAGGGATAGTCAAAGACCTGTTGATATATGATATCGAGGATTATTGACCCAAAATTGGGGTGTGTCGTGTCTAAAATTTTAATGTCGTATAAATGTCGCCTGTACGTCGTTGTAATTCATAGCGCTGATTCGATAATCAAGGTAAATTTCAAAAGGAGCAATCGATGAACCAACCCAACCTTGGACTTAAAGTTTCTGAACTGCGGCAGCAAAAAGGATTGACCCAGGAACAGTGTGTGAAATCAGCCCACGAACCATACAACGCATCGAAAGCGGCGAAGTGGACCCACGTGCGTACACTCTTAATTGTCTGGGCACCGCCCTTGAATTTGCTTTTGAAGAGGAAAACACCGCTAACGAGAACCTCTGGTTGACTGTCCTCCATCTTAGCAGCATGTTTTGTATCCTCCTCATCCCTCTATTGCTGTGGTCTTGGAAAAAACCCAATCCTACAAGATCGACAAACAAGGGCGCCAGGTACTCAATTTTCAAATTACCATGACCCTCACTCTCTTCGCCGCCCTCTTCCTGCTTATGCTTATGCCACTCGCCCTCTCTTTTATGGGAGAAGCATGGGTAAGCGTATTGGAAAACGATCCCGCCTTCATCCTGCTTGCCATGTGCCTGCCCATGCCCCTTGTTGGCATCTTTTGCACATATCAGGATGTTGTCAACGCTGCGCAAGCGTTGTCTGATAAGCCAATCCACTATCCGCTCAGCATCCTGTTTATCAAGTAAATTTTCTGGGATATCCGTTTAATATTAAATCTCGGATATCCCAGAAAAAACTATCCTGGAAAATGACGGGGTGAACAGGATTACGGGAGCATGTCCAGTATGTCTGCAAAACCCAACACCCATTAAAACAAGCTTTACACTTCCCTGGAAACTTCTTTAATAAACGGTACCAATTCTTACGCTTTTATTGAATTTCGATCCCTTAACAGATTAATTAGGCACCGGAATTTTATTAATGACTCCTACCTCAGCAACATATAACCAATTACCATCTGTGCTGATCACCATTGCCCATGGATCCCCTGGAATTTGCGGGGATAATAGATCAAGGGTTCCATCACTTAATATCTCCAGGATTCACCGCCCATATTATCCAAAATATACACCAACAGCTAGTCGATAAGCTGCGCGAGCCCCCGCCCCATCATCAGCAGCCCAAAAATAACGATCACCGCACCTGCCAAGTGATTAACCCACTGCATCACACCCACGCTGAATTTCTTACGGAAATAATTCACCGACGTGCTCAATCCCAGCCACCATAATGCAGACCCGCTGAACACACCCAACACCAGCACAAACGCGCCTATTCGGACTCCGTCTCCCAACCCCGCGTTCAATCCGCCGAACATCGCCGCGAAAGAGAAGATCGTGATCGGGTTGCTCAGTGTGAGCAGAAAAGTGGAAAGATAATCTCCGCCCAGTTTATTCGTCTCTAGATCCTGCCCATCCGCTTCCGGCGGCGGGCTGAAGAATATCCGTACGCCTAAAAATAATAGGAAAGTGCCTCCCAATATCCCCATCCAGATCTGCTGCTTGGCTAAAAAATCAGCCGCCAGTGTCAAACCGGCCGCCGCGATCGCCCCATACACCGCATCAGCAGATGCTGCTCCCAACCCGCTGGCTAAGCCAGACTTGAACCCGTTCTGCAGTGTGCGCCGAATGCACAACACCCCGATCGGCCCGACCGGCGCAGCAATTGAAAAACCCAGCACGATCCCCTGCATCAACAACCCAAACAATTCTTTATTGTCCATCAGTCCCATACCTCTTTCACACCCATGTCATCTCCTTTGTCAGCACCAGACCGTCCTCTCCCCCCTGGTAGTACTTCACCCAGGTATCCACCTGTTCATATCCCAGCTTCTCATATAAACGAATTGCGGCAGTGTTGCTGCGCCGCACAGACAATTTCACCTGCGGCATATGCATCTGCATCTCACATTTACTCAAGAGCGCACCCGCGATTCCCTGCCGACGCCAGTCAGGCAGCACGCCCAGCGTTAGGATCCAGCCTGTATTCTCCCGTTTTCTCGGATCGCCAGCGATAAAACCGATCATTTGCCCATCCCTCACAGCCCGCAGGCGTACCACACCCGGAAAGGTCAGCACGCCCATCAGCTCGATCAGCGGCCAGGCATCGCGTTCAAAGCATACCTTTTCCAACTCGGAAAGTGCCAGCAGATCCCGCCAGCTTGCCTGCTTAATAATAAACGCCCGTGCGTTCTGCTCCTGCATAATAGAAAATTATACTGGCGTTAATTAAAAATCAGCTTGACGTAGGCACAAAAGCTTTATACAATTCAAGCGATATCCTTCGGGGCAGGGTGAGGGAGTGCAAGCTCCTAATTCCCGATCGGTGGTGATAACCCACAAGCGCAGAAATGCGCAGACTTGGTGCAATTCCAGGGTCGACGGTACAGTCCGGATAAAAGAAGGTTTGGTATCACAAAACGCTGCCCCGCAAGTTATCAGGAGTAGTGTTTTTTTTGATGGAAAAAAAGAAAATAAGTGTCAATCAAATAACCGCACGGCGCTGGAGCATATTCATCACAGCCGCCATTTTTCTGCTTGTCTGGCAGGGAGCGGTGTTCGCCTTTCAACTGCCGGCTTTCATCCTGCCCACTCCCCTTCAGGTCGCTAATCGCGCTCTGCGTGCCCTCTCCGACGGCTCTCTTTTACGCCACACCGCCGCCACACTGGCTGAGGTCCTCTCAGGATTATTTACCGGCATTTTGTTTGCCGCCATCCTGGGTTATTTCCTCAGCCGTTCAACTTTCCTAGAAAACATCCTTCAGCCTTTTCTTATCGCCAGCCAGGCGATACCAACAGTAGCCATCGCCCCGCTGCTCATCATTTGGTTCGGCCCCGGTATGTTCTCCAAGATCCTCGTCTGCGCTCTAATCGTTTTCTTTCCAGTCCTGGTCAACATAGTTGTAGGGATGCGGGCGGTGCCTGAAAACCTGCGCGATCTGATGCGCTCCATGCACGCTGACCGCTGGCAGACCCTGCGCCTGCTGGAACTGCCCGCAGCGCTTCCCGTTCTTTTAGGAGGCCTACGCATCGGCGCAACGCTTTCAGTTATTGGTGCAGTAGTAGGCGAACTGGTTGGAGCAAACCGCGGATTGGGCTTTCTCATCAACGTCGGGCGCGGGCAATATGACACTGCTCTGGTATTCGTGGGTGTGTTCACTCTGGTTATTTTAGCGCTCTCTTTATACGGGATCGTACTGTGGTTAGAAAAATACCTGCTGCGTTGGCAGGAATAATATATGAAAGAAGTTCACATTATGAATAAAAGATTAAACATCATTACTGCATTCGTTTTCCTGGTTGCAGCAGCGTCCTGCACCTCCGCGCCCGCAGCTGAACATCAGGAAACTGCTTCCATTCGCTTGCCGGTCGGATACATCCCCAATGTCCAATTCGCACCACTGTATGTGGCCATTGAAAAAGGTTTTTACAGCGAAGAAGGACTTAATGTGGAAATGGACTACAACATGGAGACCGATTCTGTCGCCCTGCTGGGCGCGGGAGAGCTCCAGTTTGCGATCGTCTCCGGCGAACAGGTGCTGCTCGGCCGCGCGCAGGAACTTCCAGTAGTTTATGTGATGGCCTGGTATCGGGATTATCCCATCGGAGTCACTTCTCTGTCTGACGCAAAAATTGAATCTCCGCAGGATCTGCGCGGGGTACACATCGGCATTCCCGGTATGTACGGTGCCAGCTACATCGGCTTTAAAGCACTGTTAAATGCCGGAGGTCTGGAAGAGCAAGATGTCTTTCTTGACTCAATCGGTTTTACTCAGGTAGAATCGCTCTCTAATGGTATCGTGGATGCGGTTGTGGTGTACATCAGCAACGAACCTTTCAAACTCGCAGCTGAAGGATACCAGGTGAATACTTTGGCATCCGCAGATTACATTTCCCTTGTAGCTAATGGGCTTGTAACCAGCGAAACTGTAATAGAAAACTATCCAGACCTGGTGAGTGCAATGGTACAGGGGACACTTAAAGGAATCCAGTACACCATTGATCACCCCGAGGAAGCCTTCACCATCAGTGAAAAGTATGTAGAAAACCTGGACGCTCTCTCCCCCGCAGAAAAGGAGGTCCAGCGTCAGGTGTTGGACGCGTCCATTACGCTGTGGCAAACAGACCCACTTGGTTACTCGCAGCCCGAAGCCTGGAAAAATATGCAGGACCTTCTCCTGCAAATGAATCTGCTCATCTCTCCTGTTGATCTAGATGGTGCCTTCAATAACGATTTTCTGCCCTAAGGAATAGATTTAAAATGCCTTCCCATGACACCATTCAACTCCAGCACATCGGAGTAACATTCGATGACCAGAACGGTTATTTACACGTTCTTGATGACATTCACGTGCGTATCCGCCCACAGGAATTCTTATGTGTGTTGGGTCCATCTGGCTGCGGGAAGACCACACTCCTGCGTGTGTTGGCAGGGCTCGATGAAGCGAACAAAGGCAAGGTAATTTTCCCAAGCAAACACTCTCCGCGTATAGGAATTGTCTTTCAAGAAAGCAACCTTATGCCGTGGCGCACGGTGATAGAAAATATCCTGCTGCCCCTTGAGCTAAAAGGTACCAACCCTAAAGAAGCCCAAGCACAGGCACTCAATCTGATAGAGCTGGTTGACTTGCAAGATTTTAAAGATGTATGGCCAAGATCACTTTCGGGGGGGATGGCGCAGCGTGTCGCAATCGCCCGCGCCCTGATCCAGGATCCTGACTTGCTTCTGCTGGATGAACCGTTCCGCTCGCTTGATGCCATCACCCGTGAGCAGATGGGGGCCGAACTGCTGCGTATGTGGCAGGCGCGCCGGAAAACAGTCGTAATGGTCACCCATTCTATTTCCGAAGCGCTCCTGTTAGCAGACCGTGTACTGGTACTCACCCAGCGCCCCGCTCGTGTGCGCTTGGATCTAGTGGTTAACCTTCCGCGCCCCCGTCATGAAGAAACGCGCTATTCAAAACACTTTCAGGACCTCGCCAAACAACTGCGCACCGCAATCAGTTAGTAAATCTTTTTCGTATTGGGTTTTTCTCTTGGTTCTTCTAACAACACTCTACTGGAGTTAACCAGCAGGTGCTGTGGGCCAATCAAGTAAAATATTATCCAGCATAAGTTGTAAATTCGCTGTTTGGATACGCTTGAATGCGCGCTCCAGGGCATTCACAGCACGTGCAGCATCCCGTGGGGAAACTACTTCCGCTGTTTGGTTAACTGATTCCCATAAGTCAATATTTGTGATTTGTGTACCGCTCTCCGTGCCAACCAGCAGCACATCACGCCAGAAAGATAGCCAATAAGCCATCCCTTCTAGCAGAACTCTCTTTGCTTCCGTGCGATCTTTCTTGCCAGTCCGTGAGATTCTCTCTGAGTAGTGAAACCGCTCGATCTTAGTCGCAGGCAGCAGCGTCAGAATATCACCCATCCACTGCTTCCTTTTTTCCAGCATCTCTTCATCACTGGCCAGCTGTTTTGCATAACCTACTCGTCCAGCAGAAATATGCGCAAGCAGCTGTGCCTTATCTTTGGGGAGGTTATCCTGCGATTCTAATACACCTGCAAGATCATCTATAGCCATCGGGCGAAGCCGCAGCAGTTCACATCGCGAAGTAATTGTCGGAAACAAGTTCTCCGGATCATCCGCCGTCAGCAGCAGCAGCACTTTTGGATTAGGCTCTTCTAATGTTTTCAGAAGTGCGTTCTGTGCATTGGCATTTGCTGCCTCAAACCGCAGCAGGAGTGCAATCCTATATCCACCCATATACGAAGAAAGAGCCAGCGTATGCTGCAATTCTCGAATCGGTTTAACCTTCAAAACCGCGCCTGCTTCTTCTGCCTGCACAACTGTCAAGTCAGCATGTTGCATCCGCTCAATTTGCTGACAAGTTTGGCATTTTCCGCATGCGTCGCCAGGTGCTGGGGGTTGAGTACAGTTGACAGCCTGCGCGAAACGCAGCGCCAGCGTTCGTCGCCCAACGCCAGTTGGACCGCTGAATAGATATGCGTGGCGTAATTTATCGCCCGCAATTTGCTGCCGCAGCAATTCCTCCGCCCAACCATGTCCTGTGATCTGCCAACCCATGACTGCCATTTTAGCGCAACGCTCCTCTTTTGGCAATCACTCATACAAAATTGCTTGCGATTTTCTTCATCTGCCGTTAAGATTGCGGTGCGATTATTTTAAAACAGGAGATTTATCTATTATGTCAGTTTTGTTAGATCGTTTTTTACGGTACGTGAAAATCAATACACGTTCGGATGAAGAGGTAATCGACCGAACACCTACCACAGAAATTCAGTGGGACCTCGCCCGCTTATTGGAACAAGAATTAAACGACATAGGCATGCAAAATGTGCATCTCAATGAAAAATGCTTTCTAACCGCTACCTTACCCTCTAATTCCAGCAAAGAGCTGCCTACGATCGGTTTTCTGGCGCACATAGATACCAGTCCAGATTTCAGCGGGGAAGGGGTCAACCCACAGATCATTGAGAACTACAACGGTAAGGATATCCCCCTCAAAGGGAAAGTGGGAATGCGCTTATCTCCTCAGGAGTTCCCGGGAATGCTCGCTTACGAAGGGCAGACTCTGATTACCACTGACGGAACTACCCTGCTGGGCGCGGATGATAAAGCTGGTGTCGCAGAGATCATGACCGCCATGGACACACTCATCACCCATCCCAACATCGAGCACGGTCCAATCAGGATTGCTTTCACACCAGACGAGGAAACAGGAATAGGGATTACCCACTTTGATGTAGATGCTTTTGGCGCAGATTTCGCGTACACCGTGGATGGCGGAAAAATTGGCGAGATTGAATATGAAAATTTCAATGCTGAAAAAGCCTTTGTCAAAGTACATGGGAAATCCGTCCATCCTGGCTCTGCCAAGAATGTAATGAAAAACGCCATGCTCATTCTCTTTGAATTCAACGCCATGCTGCCGGCTGAACAGCGTCCTGAACACACAGAAGGAAGAGATGGTTTCTATCACTTATGGAAAATGTCTCCTGGGTCGATTGAAGAGGTGGAAGGTATTTACATCCTGCGTGACCATGATCTGCAAAAATTAAACATTAAGAAGCAGTTGATGCTGGACAGTGCGAAGTTCATCAATCAGAAGTATGGGGACGGGACCATTGAAGTGCAGATGGTAGAGCAGTATCGCAATATGAGCGAAGTGATTAAACCAGTCATGCACATCGTTGAAACCGCCCAGGAAGCTATGCGCGCCCTGGATATTGAACCGATCACGAATCCCATCCGCGGCGGCACCGATGGCGCGCGCCTTTCCTACAGAGGCCTGCCCACGCCAAATATCTTTGACGGAGGACATAATTTCCACGGTCCTTATGAATACGCCTGCCTGGAATCAATGGAAAAAGCTGTCGCGGTCATTCTCAAGATCATTGACCTGTACGTGAATAAGTAAAACTAAAAAATAATTCAAGAATCTACAACGTAGAATCCCACCGGCAAGTTTTAAAAAGAAAAAATCATAGTGATTAAGGTACAATCATCTCTCGCATAAAACATGGATATTCTTAAAAATCTTAATCCTCAGCAGCATGAAGCTGTTACCTCATCCGCACGACAGATCCTCGTTCTAGCAGGGCCCGGTTCGGGAAAAACACGTGTACTTACTCAACGCATTGCATTCCTCGTATATGAACAGCAGGTCAATCCAAGAAACATCTTAGCAGTGACTTTCACCAACAAAGCTGCACGCGAAATGCGTGGGCGGCTTGAGCACATGCTCAGCAAAGGAGTTGACGCACTATGGCTGGGAACATTTCATTCTATTTGCGCCCGCATTCTGCGCCGCGAAGCGGAAGCGCTCCCATTTGACTCTAATTATGTCATCATGGATGCTGATGATCAGAAATCAATCGTAAAACGTATTTTAAAAGACCTTAACCTGGATGACAAGTTATACCCCCCCAACGCCATGCACGCCATCATCTCAAACGCTAAGAACCAACTCACCTCCGTTAGCGATTTCTCTGCCTGCACGTATCGCGAAGAGATAGCCAAGCGGATCTACGAGCGTTATGAGTCCACACTTCGGGATAGTAATGCTGTGGACTTCGATGATCTGCTCCTCTGGACAGTTAAATTATTCGAAGAACATCCCGATATTCGCAAATGGTACAGCAAGCACTTTGAACATGTACTTATCGATGAATTTCAGGATACCAATCAGGCGCAATATGATTTAATCAATCACTTTGCATCCTATCACCACTCGCTGTTCGCCGTGGGAGATGAAGATCAATCCATCTACCGTTGGCGCGGCGCAGATTACCGAAATGTCATCCGTCTTGAGGAAAAATATCCAAAAACGTCCAAGATTCTCCTGGAGCGCAATTACCGCTCCACACAAAATATTCTAGATGCAGCTCAAGCGGTTATTAACCAGAACACGTCCCGTACATCCAAGAGTTTATTTTCTAAGCGCGGCAGCGGGAGCCGTATCATTCTTAATGATGCGGTAGATGATTATGCTGAAGCCGCGTATGTTGTTGGAGATATCGTAGACCGCATTGCCGCTGGAGAGGGTGGGGGCAGTTTTGCTATCATGTACCGCACCAATGCCCAGTCACGACTTTTTGAAGAAGCGTTTCTGCGATCTGGGCTGCCCTATCGCCTAGTCGGTGCCCAGCGCTTTTATGGCCGCCGTGAGGTCAAGGATATGGTTGCCTTCCTGCGGCTGATTCATAATCCGTATGATACCATCAGTTTAAACCGTACTATCAATCTCCCGCCGCGTGGTATTGGCAGCAAGACCCTTGCCCGTCTCAATTTAGTTGCGCAAGAAAACGCCGCGTTTCCCTGCGATGTATTGCTCTCTCTGGGTGAAAAAGGGCAGAGTTCTCCTTTTTGTTCGTCTTTCAGCGCACGCGGCACATCCGTCCTGTCAAACTTCGGTGCTCTGTTAGCCAATTGGCGAAAATTCATCCAAGCTCACTCTCTGCCAGATTTACTCGATCAGGTCATCAAAGATATTGGCTACAGAGCATATATCGATGATGGTACAGATATTGGGGAAGGGCGCTGGGAAAATGTCCTTGAACTGCGTCAGCTCGCCTACGAATTTGAAAATCGAGGGATGACTGAATTCCTAGAGACAATTGCCCTCGTATCCGATCAAGATACTATCCCGGATTCACTCAATATACCCACACTCCTCACTCTTCATGCTGCTAAAGGATTGGAATTCTCAACTGTGTATATTGTCGGACTGGACGAAGGTTTTCTCCCGCACAATCGATCTTTTGATGATCTCGAAGAAATGGCAGAAGAACGCCGCTTGTTTTATGTTGGCATCACCCGCGCGAAAAATAACCTTATCCTGGTACGTGCTGGCCAGCGTAATAAGTTTGGTCGTTATGAATATACGATACCCTCTCGTTTTCTAGATGATATTCCGGAAGAGCTCATCAAACAAGAAGGCATCCGCCTTGGGGTTCGCCGCGTCAAACCGCTTAGCCAACCACGCTGGACACCTACAGTTTCTATCAATGGGAAAAACAAACCTGTATTCAAAGAACCGAAAAAACTGGTTTATAAAGCCGGGATGCGCATAATCCACCCGGTCTGGGGTGATGGTACGGTTATCGAGACTCGAGCAATCGGAAATGATGAAACCGTTACTGTCATGTTTGAAACGGTCGGGCTGAAACGCCTGGCTGCTTCAATTGCAAAATTAGAGATCGTTAAATAGGTTCCTGTTCTTTTCTTTACTCTCTGTTAAAAGATGCGGCAATTTCTTCCAGAAGCGGCAGATAAATTACTGCAGTAGATTCTTCCCAAACAATACTGAAGACATATAAAGAGCTCCCATAAGAATCAAAGTAAGATATTCCATTTATACCCTTATTGGTTGCGTACCACGCTAAACGCTCCCGCCCATCCGGCAGTGCCTTATCATGGGATACCCGCAGGTCATACCCATACAATGCACGCATTATCTCCAAAGTTTTATCTGCTTTTAATGACTGTTCGATCAACACCCCGCGCCGATATAAAGCTATTTGCACCGACGCGCGCATATCAGGCGAGAGAAATCCCTCGACGATCGTTTTTTCAACAGTCGCCGCATCCACGTATCTACTCCATGCAGTTGGGATATCAACCTCAAAAAAAGCATCAAGGGCAACATGAGTTTTCCTGTTTTCATACAATTCAGCTCCGAACATCGCAGACGGGAACATCTCTACACTTTCAGCAACCTCGACAAACAGGTTATCATACTTACCGTTTGCCTCCAGTTTTGTTTTTGTACGCAGTTGAAAAATTGTCCCCCCCGTTCTGAGAAAAACATCTGATCCACGCCAGCGCACATCTCCATCCCGCCAGCTTGCCACCACAGCCAGATGCCCCTCCCTCTCAAACCGTTCTATTTCCACATACTCCTTGATATCCGAATAGGCATGAACCAATTCAGCATGCGTGAAAGACAAGAATGCCTCTTGCACCAATTCGTACCCGGTTGCGGTGATCCTCGCTTGCAATTCTGCTGACTTGTCAGAGGAGTGGCAGTTCACCTGGAACTCTCCAGTCTCACTGCAGTTCCAACCCTCCGGTAGAGTTATTTGAAATGAGTTCGATGGAGAGGTATAGGGTTGGTCAGATAACTCGACGACTGCCTGTTCAACAGGTGAAGGTTCCTCCCCTAAAAGTTCTTCTGTGGGTAGTGTATTGGTTGAAGAAGCCAGTTCTTTCTCCCCACCCTGCAGCTCTTCTACAGATTCGCTGCTGCACGCAGTAGTTAGAAAAAAAGCAATTAAAATAAAAAAAGTAAATGCTTTTGTAAAATAAGATTTCATATGTAGAAATTATATCCTTGACATTCTATATTATTATAGATGGTAAACCTTGTGTATAGCTTTTAAGAAGGAGGATTTCATGAGCAAGAAACTTATCCATTGGCTGCCCAGGGCACTGGGAATACTTTTTACGCTCTTTATCAGCATATTTGCGCTGGACGCCTTTGGCGAAGGTATTCCATTCATAGAGGCAGTTATCGGGTTTTTAATTCATCTCCTACCCACTTATATAGTAATTGCCATTTTGATAATCGCCTGGAAATGGGAGTGGGTTGGCGGAACCCTGTTTATCTTCGCCGGTTTTTTCTATGTCTTTGGGGCTAATAACATGCATTGGTCAGCATATCTGTTAATAGCGGGCCCGCCAATTTTAATCGGCTGTCTATTCATCGCCGCATATTTTTTATCAAAAAGACAATAATTGTCGACTGTTTTTGCGGCGTGGATGAAAAAGGACCAGCCGTTTAATTGGCTGGTCCTTTGCAGTCTAAAACAATTAAACTTAACCTAACAATGAAACAAATTCTGCTTACCTGGACTCTTTCTCGTATGGATTACCGATATCCGCCGGACCACTGCTGCGTTTGATGAACCCTCCCAAGATCAACAGAGTTAAAATATATGGCAAAGCCATGAAGATCTCTCTCGGAAAATATTTGTCCGGAATAACCGTTTGAAGTGTGTACTGCAGCGCATCCATAAAAGCAAAGAACATACAAGCCGCAAACACTCCTAAGGGTTTTACATTACCAAAAATAACCGCGGACACAAATAAAAGATTTATCTTTAGTTGTGTTCCTTGGATTCAATAATTGATAGTCAAGCTTTTAATGTGTGTTTTCTTGGTGGTGTTGTCTTGATAATAATTTCACGTTCAGATGGATATTGAAGTAAGAGTTCCTCGCGTAAAGCGAATGAAATATCTTCATCTTCATAACCGGGCGCCATTGATGTGCCCATCAAGGCAAAGCTGCTCTCAGGTTTAAGGATCACCGCTTGCCATGTATCTTTAGGCACAAGTACCTGAACTTTTTGACCGCTTAATATATCGTTTCCCATTGTTATCTGTTGGCTTGATAATTCCGGGAATAGAAGAAGGATAGTAACAGGATCACCCAGGTAAAAATGGTAAATTTCATCAGTTTTTAATTTATGCAGCATTGAGACCGGAAATTGATTTTTTTCAAGCATGTAATATATAACAGTTCCAAATGAATGATTCTGTTTATAGCGAATCGGTAATTGTTCTGGCTTTAAAAATTCTTCACATTGATATGTTTGTCGAAAATACCCCCCTTCAATGGGTAATGGTTCTAGCTTGAGTTCCTTGATGATTTTTTTGATTATTTTATTATTCATAAGATTAGAATGCGGGACGTGTGGAAACACCGCCATCAACTATTAGATTTATTCCTGTGATCCATCGTGCAGCAGGGGAGGCCAGAAATAGGCATGCATCAGCAATGTCAGTTGAGTGCCCTAAGCGTTTCAATGGGACGGAATCTAACCAGCGGGTTATACCATCTGGCCATGATTTTTCGATTCCCTCTTTCCAAATCAAACCCGGGGATACTGCGTTAACACGAATGCCATATGGCGCTAATTCGCGTGCAGTAGATTTTGTGTATTGGTTAACCCCGGCTTTGGAAGCGCAATAATGAGCATGCATGTTTGCGGGAAAAATACTTTCAATAGAACTAATATTGATAATTACGCCGCCACCTTGATTTTTCATTATCTTACCCGCTTTCTGGGTACAAAAGTAAACTGTTTTTAGATTAGTATCTAACATAGCATCCCATTCTTTCTCGGAGGTCTCTAATGTGTGAGAAACTGGATAAATACCAACGTTATTAATTAGAATATCAACTTTACCGAAATGGCTTTTAGCCTGGTCAAAAAGAGAAGTTACCTCCGCGCGTTTGGTCAAATCTGCTTGTAAAGCAACTGCTTTCCCACCAGTATTTCTAATTTGAGATGCAAACTTTTCCGCGTTTATATGATGGCTGTAGAAATGAACCACAGTGGATGCGCCTGCTTCTGACAAACGCGATGCAATCCCCCGCCCCATACCATAGCCGCCGCCAGTTATGACAGCAACCTTCCCTGAAAAATCCAGTAATGAGTTGACTGAAGGAATGCTTATGTTTTGCATAGAGAAATAAAAAATTTTATATTTTTATGTTGTTTTTCTTTTTATTCGGATAAATACCAGCCATTAACAGACCCAACACCTCTTTAGTGGCTTCTTTAACAGGTAATATATCCATGATTTGACCCTGATACATAACTGCGATTCTATCTGATAATGCCATAATTTCATCCAATTCAGCAGATACTAACAATACGCCAATTCCTTTATCTCTCATTTCAACTATTTGGCGGTGAATATATTCGATAGAACCGACATCAAGGCCGCGAGTTGGTTGATTGGCGATAAGTAATTTAATTGGACGAGAGAGTTCTCTGGCAACGATTACCTTTTGCTGGTTTCCACCTGATAATGTGGATGTATTCATAAGAGGACCGGGTGTTCGTATATCAAATCTTTGTATTAGCTTTTCAGCGTTGGATATAATAGTGTTTTTTTGAATCACGCCATGTTTTGCGAAAGGTGATTGATAATAAGTACATAAGACAAGGTTGTCAGCAATATTAAAGTTAAGTACTAATCCAAATCTCTGTCGATCTTCAGGAATATGTGCTAGTCCATTTTCAATTAAAGGTCTTGAAGACCGTCCGGTATCTTTGATCCCATTGAAGTGTACTTCTCCGCTCTCAATTTTTCGTAAACCGGTAAGGGCCTCGACAAGCTGTGACTGTCCGTTGCCTTGTACGCCAGCAATACCAAATATCTCACCAGCTTTGATATCAAAATTTATTTCATCAACAACCGTAATACCGCGGTCATCTAATATTTTTAAATTGTCCACCTGCAATATGGTTTCTTTTGGTTTAGCAATTTTTTTCTTTACTTTTAGGAGGACCTCTCGTCCCACCATCATTTTGGCAAGATGTGATTCATCTGTTTTCTCGGGAAGAACGGTTCCAACTACTTTGCCATTACGCATAACAGTGATTCTGTCAGCAATTGCCAATACCTCTTTCAACTTATGCGTAATAAAAATGATGGAGATACCCCGACCAGTTAATTCCTGCATAACCTGGTAAAGGTCTTTTACTTCTTGGGGTGTGAGGATAGCAGTTGGTTCATCAAGAATTAATATTTCCGCATTTCTATATAGAGCTTTAATGATTTCAACGCGCTGTTGAACTCCGACTGGCAGTCCTTCCACAAAAACATCCGGATTAATTTCTAATTTATATTCTTTTGATAATTTAACTAAATCTTGAGTGACTTTCTTCCGGTCTAAGATAATGCCTTTCAGCGTTTCGACACCCAGCATAATGTTCTCGGTTATGGTAAAAACTGGTATGAGCATGAAATGCTGATGAACCATCCCGATACCCTTATTGATTGCATCTCTTGGAGAACTGAATACAGCGTCCTGTTCATTCACAATGATTTCACCGCTGTCAGATTGATATAAGCCGTAAATGATATTCATTAATGTGGTTTTTCCGGCACCGTTTTCTCCTAAAAGGGCGTGGATTTCCCCTTTTCTGAGATCAAAATTCACATGGTCGTTGGCTAGTACACCTGGAAATTGTTTTGTAATCCCTTTTGCCTGTAAAACAAATTCATTCATTGCAAGATTCTCCAATTAAATTATTTCTCATAAGGTATTCCATCAGCCGCTGGCGGCCGGGATTTCCCAATGATTCCAGTGAGGATGATCATAGTGAGAATATATGGAATTAGACCAACCACATAAGATATCTGCAAAATGGCCAGTTGTGGGGGTATCAAATCTCGGAAGAACTGTAAGTTAATTTGCATGGCTTGGGCAGCGCCGAATACTAATGTGGCTGCCCATGCACCAAAAGGCGACCAATTGCCAAAAATCATTGCTGCAAGGGATATGAACCCGCGGCCATTGGTAAGCAGAGGTTCAAATGAAGGAACAGATTCAATTGTGAAATAAGCGCCTGCTAATCCTGCTATACATCCACCGATAATAACGTTCCAGTAGCGCATTTTTGTTACATTTATCCCTACGGTATCCGCAGCTTGGGGATTCTCTCCTACAGCACGTGTTCTTAATCCCCATCGTGTGTAGTTTAAGATAAAGTGAGAAATGACCACAAGTATGATTGCTGATATTGCAATGGGCTGTTGCTGGAAGATTTTTCCAAACACAGGAATGGTGGTTAATCCTGGAATGTTCAATCTTGGCAAAACACCTGGCGAATGGGGGACTTGCCCGCCAAATATGCTGCCTTTTTCAAAAAAGAGCTGCCGATTTAAAAATCCCGTAACACCAATTGCAAGAATATTAATCACTGTTCCTGCTATTATCTGATCAATTTTAAAGGAAACACATAAAACAGCATGGAATAAGCCGAGTAATCCACCAGTAATTACAGCAACTAGTACTCCGATTAATAAACTGGGAATAACTTCTGCTTGATAAATAGTATTGGCAAATACGGATGCAAGCCATCCAAAAAAAGCGGAAGCTAACATCATTCCCTCAATACCTATGTTAACAACACCTGATCGCTCACAGTAAATGCCGCATAAAGCACCTAAAGTAAGCGGAGTGGCAACTGATAATGTCGTGGCGAACATGGAAACAATAATAACAATTGGATCAATTTGGCTTTTCCCTATTGTGACAACAACAACAAAGAGTAACAAGATAATTAAGAAAATAAAGACGATTCTCTTGAAGTCCATGCTTTATCTCTCCTTATTAAGCATATGTCTTATGACGCTGATGCTTTTTCTTCTTTTTTGTGAATTCTGTAAATAAAACGTATTATGGCATCCGCTGCGACAAATAATAATATAAGCGCCTGGATGATTGAGATGACGTCTACAGGAATTTGAGTCAGGAACTGCATCCGTGTTGCGCCATTCCTCATTGCACCGAACAAGATTGCCGCAATGAAGACGCCTATTGGATTATTCCTTCCCAGCAGGGCGATTGCGATGGCATCAAATCCATATCCAACTGAAAAGCCGAGCTCATGCCTGAAATTCAATGCTGTTACTTCTGTCGCGCCGGCCAATCCTGCAAGCGCACCAGAAATTGCCATTGTTAAGAAAGTGATTTTGCCAGAATTGATACCCGCATACTTGCCTGCATTAGGATTTGTGCCCACTATCCGAATTTCAAATCCAAACGTGGTTTTATATAAAACCCAGTATGTGATAAATACGACAACAATTCCCAAAATAAAACCCCAATGAAATCTAAATCCTTGAAAAATTGGTATAAATTGGGCTGACTCCGCGATTTTTGGTGTTCTTGCGATTACGTTTGTCGGGCTGGGGTCCTTCATGGGACCATTTAATAAATAGCTGGTCAGGTTAAGAGCAACATAATTCATCATGATTGTATTGATTACCTCGTTTCCCCCAAATTTGGCTTTCAACCAGCCAGGGATGCCGCCCCAAATAAAACCAGCCAGCACTCCTGTAGCAATTGATAGCGGTAGATGGATAATTTTAGGAAGAGAGGTTCCCAACAGCGCTGGCAGTGCATATCCTGCCCAGGAGGCAGCTACAGCGCCAAAAGCTAATTGGCCTTCAGCGCCGATATTAAACAGACCACCGTTGAATGCTATTGCTACTGCAAGACCCGCGAATATATAGGGTGTTGCCCAAACAGTTGTTTCTGATAGAGCTTTTAAAGATCCAAAAGAACCTTCGTATAATCCCCTGTAAGCTGCTATAGGGTCGCCACCAACTATGTAGATCACAATTCCTCCTACAATGATAGCGGTAAAAACAGCTAATATTGGTACGAGTAATTCTTTCATAAACTCAGATATCTGAAAATTTCTTTTGGACCTATCTTTTTCCATAAGATTCTCCATCAAAAAGCAATAATATATACTTCAAAATTATATAATGAAAAATAAAAAAAAAGGAAGGATTTCTTATCCTTCCTTTTTTTAATTTAATTTATTTTTTTACTCAGCTGGTTTGACAGGTGCAACGCCGGTGGTTAGAGAACCATCAGTTAAAGCGGCTTTAATTTCTTCCATTTTAGTTGCCACATCTTCGGGAATCGTATCCTCAAAGTCGTGGAATGGAGCGTATCCAGCCTTGCCAAGATAGTTTCCGCTTGGGAAAGTGCCTTCCTTGGCCATCTTGATCAAATCAAAAGTACCGGGGGTCAGCAGTTTCATGGCGCTTGACACCAAGCAGCTTTGTGCTTCTGGAACGGTGAAGTACTGGTCGGTATCAACACCAATACAGTAAACATCCTTCTCAGCAGCGCCTTGCAGAGCGCCGTTGCCGGTTTTGCCGCCGGCGCCAAAGATCACATCTGCGCCTTTATCGATCATGGAAACGGCAGTTGTCTTACCCCATTCAGGATCAGTGAAGGTCTTGTCAAAGCCAACATCGTTGTGATATACGACGGTTACTTCAATGTCGGGGTTGATGTATACAGCGCCTGCTTTGTATCCCTCGCCAAAACGCCATACTGGTGGCACAGCATCTGTGCCTAAGACCGAACCGATCACGCCGGTTTCGCTTATCATAGCGGCTAAAGCACCAACTAAAAATCCAGAATGGTCCTCAGGGAAGTTAAGTCCCACCACATTCGCTACTTCCTCTGCCTGGAATTGGTCAACACCGATGAATTTAATATCAGGGTATAAAGCTGCGTTAGCTACTGTAGCTTCGCCAAGGGCAAAACCAACGGTTACGATGACATCGTATCCAGCATCTCCAAAGGTGGCAATGTTCTTGTCGTAGTCCTTTGAATCTGTGGTTTCGATATATTGCACATGAGCGCCGAGCTCTGTTTCCGCTTGTTGGACACCCTCCCATGTGGATTGGTTGAAAGATTTATCATCAATTTTTCCAACATCTGTCACCAAACCGACGCAGAATACGTCATCTTTGGTACAGTCCAGGGTGGTAGTACCGCATGCGGTTAGTATAGCGGTGACGATTACTATACTAGCCAGAATTAAAGAATACTTTTTCATTTGTTTCCTCCAATAGTATTTTGGCCTGTTAGCCTTTCTTTCTTTAGTATACAGTTGTTTTCTAGGTTAATCATGATTATTGAAATAATTTAAGACTGTTTTATAAAATAAATTTTAATTTTTATCACCTCCTGTTTTCATATTCAAAATTGCATTAATATACTAACTTAGTATATCACTCAGTATATCATCCAGATGATATTTCACCCTTGGTAACACCAGCGATACTGATCAAAGCCAATGCCAGGAAGATTGGGCTGATTAGCAGCAGTAAGCCACATGCGCTCCGCCACGTTCATCCTGATAGATATGCTGATATATCCATTCATGACTGATTTGTAATCTCTGTTCTTTGCCAAGATGATCTCTAATTTGTTTCGGACCCTAATCTTGTTTTATTAACTGACCGATCGTCTCCCATACTGTTGTGGTGATTCGCCTTTTGGCCTTATCTTACTTCTCGATTTCCGGTTGATGGGCTTGCTTAGGACAGTACTCTCTCTTTCCCCGATTGCGCGCGATCTCCCTGCCAATATTTTATTTGTACACTCTAATGGTTTGGGTTATTTCGATAATTGCATAACCCGTTTTCAATAAGGCATATATCTAGCATCTTTGCATATGGGTAAGCTGTGTATATCTTCACATGAGTGCTCCTTTGATTGAATCGTCCGAGGGATATTCATCTTACCTTTCTCTTGACTATTAAAGTTGCGCTATCCAGTTAAATTCATCAGATATCATCAAGATGCATATGTTGTAAAATGTAAGCGTGGATATATTTCTTAGGAAAAAATGAAAATTGAACGAAAATAAATTTGTTTGACAAAAGAAGAAGGATTCAAAATGATTTCAATAATTTTAGTGTCGGTGGCATACATCGCTGCGCAAATGCTGGCTGATATAAGCAGTCTGAAGATCGTGATGTTTGCTGGGTTATCAATGGATGCAGGGACATTTATTTACCCAATAACCTTCACTTTGCGTGATATGATTCATAAAGTCGCGGGGATTAAAGCAGCTCGTGTACTAATTGCTTCGGCTGCAATTGTGAATGTCTTTATGGCAATTTTCTTTGCATTTGTGTCTAATCTCCCTGGTGATCCACAAGTGGGTGACCAAAGTGCGTTTGCGAATGTTCTTTCTCCTATATGGCGTCTTGTAGCTGCGTCAATTATTGCAGAGGTAATTGCAGAGGTAATTGATACAGAAGCATATCGTATCTGGACAACGAAAATTACAAAAAAATTTCAGTGGGCTAGAGTTTTAGTTAGTAATAGTTTTTCTGTTCCTGTTGATAGCATTTTGTTCAGTTGGATTGCCTTTAGCGGATCAATGCCCAATGCTGTTGTTTGGTCAATTGTGTGGAGCAATATACTCGTGAAGGGTATCACTACCCTCATCGGTATGCCTCTGATTTATTTGGTAAAAGAGCAGAAGGACAGCAGTATATAAACGATAAAACCTTCTTCAAAATTGGCACTTGATTTCTACCGGCCAGTATTGCGATCTCGCTTTCTTCTGATAACTTCGCCTTTTCCAGGTTGTCGGCGATGGGGTTGATCTATCTGGCCATGGGGTTGGCTAACCTAGACAAACGGGAATAATGAAAAACAAGCAAACAGATTATCATAAATTCTTTGAAGCCTAACAAAATGCACAATCATGTTTCTTCGCAGATTATCTCATACGCTTGTTAAATTTTCAAAAACCAGCGTCACTTTGGCTGCGCTGGTTATCTTCCTGATATTTAGCGTAATTATCCTCCCGCGCCAGTCTGCTGCCGTGGATGCTTACAGTAGTAGTTCAGGATCACCGGACCTTTCCTTGTTCTATTCGCCCAACTTTACATGCTTTTGCAGCGCGCTGCAAGTGCCGATGCGGATGAAATTTTTCGCGCCCACATTAATCAATTCTTCGACCGCGTTCGCCAGTGCGGGACAACCAATCCCTGTTGATGTAACGCTCATTCTGACACCTTTATACTTTCCCGTATAAGTTACATACTAGCGTTTATGGGCTACAAATTCAGCATCGTAAAAATGGCCTGCAATGAACTTTACTCAATTGACATCACCCGGGATGAAGACTGTTTCACCTATATCTCCCGGAACCATTCTATATGATGTTGTTTTTCCATTTTCATTTCTACTTCTCCTATATTTTTATTAGACTTTATCTTTATTACTCAATCATTGTTCACCTAACTTATTTGATATATACCTCCTTTATAACTATTATTATTGTTAATTCAGACATTTAGTGCAACGGATGAGGAGATAAAATCATTCGTATGCAAAAAGGAAAATATAAACACCTAACAGATGTGGAACGAGAAGAGATTAGTCGATACTTAGCAAATAAGCAAGCGCTTGCAGAGAT
>CBDAFG010000035.1:0-2032 GCA_965195205.1 uncultured Pelolinea sp.
ACGACGCTCTTCCGATCTTCAAACATACGTACATACATATCCATCTGTCCAATGTCTTGATGGGTGAGTTTGTCGGTTTTCAGATCAATCAGTACAAAACATTTTATCAGATAGTTGTAAAACACCAGATCAATATAGAAATGAGTGGTTTCTGTACTAATCCTAAATTGCCTGCCAACAAAGGAAAAACCCTTACCCATTGCCAATAGAAAGTTTTGTAGATGGTTGATAATGGCGGTTTCAATTTTTTTTTCAGAATGCTTTGTGTTTTCTTGCAAGTTCAAAAACTCTAATACATAAGGATCTTTGATAAATTCACCAGCAACCGCTTTGTTGTTTATAGAAACTGTTTTTTTATTTGCTGAACCGAGTAACCGTTCGTAATAATAGCTGTTAATATTGCGTTGAAGTTGGCGTGTACTCCAGTGTTGTTCACAGGCTTCTGTGAGATAATAGTTTCTTGCTTTTTGAGATTCAACCCGCATGATCAAGCGATAATGACTCCATGACAATTGGCTACACACTGTGTAGCCTTTTTCAAAATCAGGAAAGGTAAGATAAAATTGTCTGAAGTTTTTTAAATTCGCAACAGAAAATCCCTTACCAAATTCAATAGTTAATTCTTTGGAAAGTCTCGTGATTAAAAAAGATCTGTAATCTGCTCGGTGTTTGCCTGCCTGCTCTTCTTCTATAATCCGTTTGCCAATTTGCCAATATGCGCCAACCATTGCAAAATTGACGGCAACATATGCCTTTTGGCGTGCTTGCTGAAGAATATTTCTTATATCTTGAAAAAATGATTTGTTTATTATGTCACCCATAATTTCATCTCCTCCTTCACAATCCTCATATTCCGCCTTTCTTCCCCATCAGAAATTTGAAATTCACATTCATAATACATATTTTCGGGTTCATGCTTCAATTCTATAATTTCCGGATGATAAAAATTAGCCTTTATCAATTTTCCATTCTTCATTGTCATTATTCCTTCCACTCACCCATCGACCTTCATCTCCTTTAATCTCGTGAGCATCTCAACCGCCCCGAAATCCATCTTCGAGAACGCAAACCATTTCTTTCCGAGGTCTTTCAGGGAAGCGCCGAAATGATAGACTGTGGTATTGTCGATGTTTATAAACCGGTCATGAGAGTTCATGAACTCTTTTATCTCGATGGCCGGATACTGTTCATTATACTTTTTTACATCCAATGCCATTTGATTTGAGACATATTTTGTAAGAAGTATTACCCTTACATTTTTGCGTCTTTTCGTCAGAAAGGTTAAGACGGAATCAGCGATATAATTGTCAATGATGGTGATTATTTTTTGGGCTGTTCGAATAAGGTCCGCAACGAATTTGTAGCCCTCAAAAATCTGTGCATTAGCAGCAATAAAGCGGCGCATCGCGACAAAGGCAGTTATTATCCGGATACTTACTTTGATGGCTGTTTCACTTCTTAAACCCGCTGAAAGCATGGCGATGCACTGTTCAGTGAAAGCATACGGCAGATATCGTCTCCCGCTTCTCTGGTTTGATGTCACAATCTGTAACCTCAAGTGATTGAATTCATCACCAGTAATTACCTTCACTTTTCCTCTGTGCATTTCATCACTTCCCAGTGTCCGCCTTTGTCGGGACCGATGCGTTTTATTCTGCCTTCTTTTTTGAGTTTTGCCATCTGCCATTCCACTCCTTTTTTTGAAATTCCCACAATTTCCGCCAGTTCATTCATCGTAATATATGGTGTTGCCTTTAAAATCGACAAAATCTTCTCCCTAGTTTTCTCCCTAGTTTTCTCCCTAGTTTTCTCCGACATTTTCCCCAAGCTTTCAGGAGTATAGCTTTTCTTACTGAATGTTACTCTGAAAGCAATGCCCGGCTCGCTCCAATTTAGCACTATTTCCGGGTAGTTTTTCAGGTCATCGGAAATAATTTTCAGTCCATTACCCCATTGTTCAATAATGCCCAGCTTTTTGAATGTGGCGGCAATCAATTTATTGCGTATTTCCGACTGTCCTGCTTCCATCAGG
>CBDAFG010000036.1:0-57555 GCA_965195205.1 uncultured Pelolinea sp.
AAACCGTGCAGGAATGCAGGGTGGGCGATACGATCACTTCAACTTCTGATCCATCAGAGACACCACTGAAAGGGTATCAGAATCCAAAGCCGATGGTTTATGCTGGAGTTTATCCGGTTGAAGGTGAAAGTTATGGAGATCTTAAAGATGCACTTGGTAAATTGCAGTTGAATGATGCCTCATTGGTTTTTGAACCTGAAACATCACAGGCGTTAAATTTCGGTTTTCGGTGTGGATTCTTGGGGCTTTTTCATATGGAAATTATCCAGGAAAGATTGGAACGGGAATATGACCTGGATATTGTATTGACTGCACCTACGGTGGAGTATGAGATTATTTCCCAAGATGAAAAATCCACATTTATCGATTCACCAGTTGATTTACCAGAAGAGAGTTTAATTAAAGAAATTCGGGAACCATGGATGGATTTATGGATATTCACGCCTACTGAGTATTATGGCGCTGTAATGGAAATTGTTACTAAGCGTAATGGAATTTTTATTGAACAGGAATATCCTGCTCCAAATCGCGTTCAGCTTCGGTTTGAAGTACCTTTATCAGAGATAATAATAGATTTTTTCGATGATTTAAAATCGAGGACTCGCGGTTACGCCTCAATGGATTACCAGTTTCGTGAATATAAACCAGGGAATCTAGTAAAGTTGGAAGTGTTAATTGGAGGGGAATCTGTAGATGCCTTGGCAACAATTGTCCATCGCGAGCAGTCATACATAAAAGGCCAAAAATTAGTAACTAAATTGAAAAAATTGATTCCTAGGCAGCTATTTGATGTGGCTATTCAGGCATCTGCAGATGGAAGGATCATTTCAAGGGCAAACGTGAAAGCTTTGCGAAAAGACGTGACTTCAAAATGCTATGGAGGAGATGTTAGCCGAAAAAGAAAACTCTTAGAAAAACAGAAAAAGGGTAAAAAGCGCATGAAACAAATCGGGAATGTTGATATACCGCAGGAAGCTTTCATGGCGGTATTGCGATTGGAGGGTGATTGAAAAAGGAATCAGTAATTAAAAAAATACTACGTTGGCTGCCGGGTATTTTGATCAGCATTCTGGCATCTTTTTTTATATCCAAAGTTGTAGACATTAATGTTTTGATTAATTCAATGTCAGAAATTGGTTTAAAAAATATTCTAATTATTATCGTATTAACACTAATTTCATTAGCTGCAAGGGCTGTGGCATGGATGAAACTGCTCCCGAGAGTGAAATTTATCGATTCGTTCTTATTAATAAATGAATCATATTTGTTCAATAATCTAATCCCCCGCTCTGGCGAATTGGTCAAAACTATTTTATTTTCAAAACCTGCTTCAGAGCATGCCTTTACAATATTTTCAAGCGTTATCGTAGAACGGTCTTTAGACCTTGTGATCGCGGCCTCTATGTTTCTGTCTACTTTTCCATTTGTCTCACAATTAAATAACATTCGCCCAATTGCTTTTGCCTTGCTTATTCTTTTTTTGTTATTTCTACTATCTGGTTTGCTTATAGCTTTGAACGCTGCGAAAGTTAAAACCTGGTTACGGAATATTGGAAAAAGAAACACGAATTTCACGGAAAAGATATTACCGAAAATAGAGATGATCATTGATGGATTCTTGATCATGACGAATTGGAGGCAATTTATTTCAGTTCTTTTTTGGATTATTATTTCATGGCTTTTGTGGACTGTTATCCTCTTTTTTGGCATTAATACTATTCAAAGCGGTGTTAAATTCTGGTGGGCAATTTTTACTGAAGGAGTTCTTGCCTTAGGGATTGCCCTCCCCTCCGCGCCAGCTGGTTTAGGCGTATTTGAAGGCACGATGATAGCGGCACTTTCTGTATTTGGTATAAGCGTTGAAAAGTCGTTAGGAATAGCAGTTGTGATTCATTTAATTCAAATCATCTTGACGACGGCTATCGGATTAATTGCAGTGATGAGACAAGGAGAATCCATTTCCGATATTCTTGGGAAGATACGATCTGCCAAGCAAGAAAATACTGAGGAACTTAATCAAGAATAGGTGTGGAAAAAATGGCAAAAAAGATACTGATAACTGGTGGGGCTGGTTTCATCGGTTCAAATTACGCTTGTCGTCGAATTTTGAATGGAGATGATGTAACAATATTTGATAATTTATCAAGAAACGGGGCAAGAGAAAATTTAGAATGGATATCCTCCAAAACTCAAGGCAAATCTTTTAAATTTAGCAAAGGCGATGTTCGTGATTACGAAAATCTAAAGAATGTTGTAAAAGGGAAGGATGTAATCATCCATTTAGCGGCGCAAGTTGCGGTTACTTCATCGGTTATCGATCCGCAATTTGATTTCAGTGTTAATGCGGCTGGAACCTTCAATGTACTCGAAGCAGCAAGGTTGTGTGGGGAAAAGCCACTGATAATTTATGCATCAACGAATAAAGTTTATGGTGAGATTAAAAATATCACGGTTGTTGAAAAGGAAACGCGATATTCATTTAAGGATCTTCACGCCGGTGTTAGTGAAAATCAATTATTGGATTTTCATTCACCGTATGGATGTTCAAAAGGATGTGGCGATCAATATGTCAGGGATTATGCAAGAATGTATGATATTCCTACAGTGGTTTTCAGACAGAGCTGCATTTATGGTAAGCGCCAATTTGGGATAGAAGACCAGGGTTGGGTTGCATGGTTTGTGATTGCAGCGGTATTAGGCAAACCGATCACTATTTATGGAGATGGGAAACAAGTAAGAGATCTTCTTTTCATAGGTGATTTAATGAATGCTTACGACATGGCAATTGAAAGGAAAGAAGAAGCAAAAGGATTGATATTTAATGTTGGTGGGGGAATTGAGAATTCTGTTTCTATTTGGCGAGAATTTGGCCCGATTTTAGAAAAAATTCACGGGAAAGAAATTTCAATAAAATTTCAAGAATGGCGCCCAGGTGACCAGAAAATTTACATTTCTGATATCTCTAAAATCAAGGAGGATTTTGACTGGTCTCCAAAAATAAGCGTGGAAAAAGGTCTTTCATTGTTATACCAATGGGTGGTGGAAAACAAAGAACTGTTCGCATAAATATCAATGAAAATATTAATTGAGCTGACATATTACCGCCCGCATACAAGTGGATTAACGATATATGCTGAACGTTTGGCAAAAGCACTTGTTAAAAAGGGTCATGCGGTTACTGTACTTACATCACAATATGATTTTAATCTTCCAAGAAATGAAGTTCTTCAAGGAGTACGGATTGTCCGCATACCTGTAATTATGCGAGTTAGCAAAGGAGTAATAATGCCTACTTTGGGGTGGGCGGCAAATAAACTTGTTAAAGAGCATGATGTGATTCATCTGCATCTTCCTCAATTGGATGCTGCTGGGTTAGCATTCAGGGGAAGAATTCACAAGAAACCAACTGTTATCACGTATCATTGCGATTTGAGAATGCCCAAGGGGATTTTCAATTGGGTTGCAAACCAGAGCGTGCACTTGATGAATCATATCGCGGGAATATTCACGCATCGAATTGTTACTTATACGCAAGATTACGCAGAGCACTCAAAATTTATCAACCGTTTCATGAAAAAATTAGTGGTGATAAATCCTCCTGTCGAATTGCCGGAAATTTCAGAATTAGAAATTAAAACCTTCAAACAGCAGCATAATCCTTCTGATAATCATCCTGTAATAGGTATGGCTGCGCGTTTTGCTTCAGAAAAAGGTGTGGAAGTTCTTTTATTTGCATTAGAAGAAATTATCTCGAAATATCCGAAAACTGAGGTGTGGTTCGCGGGGCCGTATAAAAACATCCTCAGCGAAGAACGGTATATCGAAAGATTGATGCCGTTGATTAGACGCTACCAGGAAAAAGGTAACTGGAAATTCTTAGGGTTGTTATCTCCCCATGAGATGGCTTGCTTCTATCCTAACCTGGATATTCTAACAATACCAAGCTTGAATTCAACCGAAGCATTTGGATTAGTACAAATTGAAGCTATGATCAATAAAGTCCCAAGCATTGCTTCAAACCTACCCGGAGTCCGCCAACCAGTGATTAGACATGGTATGGGTGAGGTTATTCAAATCGGAGATTTTAAAGAATTGGCACAGGCTGTTATTAAGGTTTTTGAACATAAGGAAAAGTATTCGATCGGATATCAAAAGATAAAGGAACAATATACTCCGATTTCTGTAGCGGAAGAATATATAAAATTATTTAGAGAAATCAATAAAGAAATAAACCCCTCTTCAGAATTATAGGATCTGAATGGAGAAAAATAAATACCCCGGCCTTTTCTGGAAAAACATATTTTCGCTGCCTTATTTTCGAGCATTTTTACGGGCTGTGGAAGGAAGATATTATCAAGAAATAGATATGCCCTCACCCATACTTGATCTAGGTATTGGTGATGGACATTTCACCTCAGAAACTTTTTCTCGTTCTATTGATGTTGGAATTGACCCTGCATTCTCTGAATTGCGCAATGCAAAACATAAAAAGAACTGTGTACTTCATATATGTGGATCAGGTGATCACTTACCTTTCAGGGACAGTTATTTTTCCACTGTTTTTAGTAACTCTGTTCTTGAACATATAAAAGTACTTGAACCTGTTTTTAGTGAAGTGAGAAGAATATTAAATCATGACGGTATTTTTATAATAACTGTTCCCAATGAAAACTTCACAAAAAACCTTTCAGTGGGGAGATTCTTCAATAGGGTGGGGTTAAAAAATTGGGCGAAATCCTATCAAAATTTATTTAATAAGATCTCACGCCATTACCATCCAGACCCGGTTTCCAAATGGGAAGAAAGATTAGAATCTGCGGGATTTGAAATATTAAAATCCTGGAATTATTTTCCAAAGACATCCTTGAAGATCTTGGAATGGGGGCATTTATTCGGAATTCCATCATGGTTTAGTAAGAAAATCTTTGGAAAATGGATACTGGTTCCTACTAAATGGAATTTATGGGTTGTGTCTGTTTGGTTAAAAAAGCACTATTTTTTAGACCAAGAATCACCTGAAGGGGCTTATACATTCTTTATATCTAAAAAGATTGCGAACGATGCAAGAACCTAGTATTTTAGATTACATAAAATCTCTTTTTGATCCTGGGATAACGATAAATATCCATGATTTCCTTAACCTTGGTGAAGGTGAAAAAGGGCGGCAAATTAAGCTGAAGGAAAATAATCTTGTACGTGAAAAAGGAAACGGGAAAATTATATTTGGTACAGGATTGGCGTTGCTTGCACAAGCATTTCTCGAACCTTCCCGATTACATGTGCCATGGGCCCTAGTTTTATATCTCTTCTCCGCAGTGTTCTTGTGGGCTGGTTTTGTGCAGCAACCATATTTAAAAAAACAAAAAACAATTTCAACAGATAATAATTTTCAATTAGAAAAAAAAGATTTATTCATTGTTTTATTTATGATTTTTCAAATTATTTCCTTTTTTCTATTTTCTGAAAATCAGTTTAACTGGATAAATACTATTTCGTGGTTGGCGAGTGTGCTATTTTTTATTATTGCAGTATGGAAACCCAAAGTGTATTCAAAAGGAAAACGACAGAAGAAGGATTTGGGTTTCATTGCTCTAATGATTCTTGCGAGCATTATCATATTATTTTTTCGTATCTATCGAGTCAATGAAATCCCAAGTGAAATGTTTAGTGATCATGCAGAAAAATTATTAGATGTGATGGATGTATTAAGGGGAGATTTCCCGGTGTTTTTCATCAGAAATACAGGACGGGAAGGAATTCAGTTTTACTTCACATCAACAATCATCAAAATATTTGGCACAGATATGAATTTCTTGAGTTTAAAGATTGGAACAGTTATTTTTGGGCTTTTAACACTACCGTTCATATTCATAATTGGTGAAGATCAATCGAACAAGTGGGGAGGTTTGTTCGCATTTTTATTTGCAGGTATCGGATATTGGCCAAATGTGATATCGAGGGTGGGTTTACGGTATTCTTTATACCCATTATTTACTGCACCTGTTCTCTATTTCTTAATCAGAGGTTTAAAAGAAAGAGACAGCAATTTTCTATTATTGTGCGGATTATCTTTAGGATTGGGTCTTCACGGATACAGTTCTTCTCGTATATTACCTATTTTAGTTATCATTGTTGTTTTCTTATATCTACTAAATAGAGAGTCTGTCAATTTTCGTATTAAGGCGATGTTTGGTTTAGGTTTTATCGGAATAGGGGTTTTGTCGGTTTTTCTCCCTTTATTAAGGTATTGGTTTGATCATCCAGGAAGTTTTAGTTACCGATCACTTTCGCGGATTACTCAAATTGAACAATCATTTAATGAACCTGCATTTATTTTGTTCATGAAAAATCTTTGGGATTCTATTGTCATGCCATTCTATAAAAATGGCCAGATATGGGTGCACTCTGTGCCAAATCGGCCTGCGTTAGACTTCATAAGCGCTGGTTTTTTCTTTATTGGGGTGATTTCGCTGATTTACAAAATTAAGAAAGAAAGAAACTGGGAGGCGGGGGTTCTGTTAGTATCTATTCCAATATTAATGATGCCTTCTATCTTATCGCTTGCTTACCCCGGGGAAAATCCTTCGCTAAATAGAAGCGCGGGTGCGCTGGTACCTATTTTTGTTATTATTGGTATTGGTTTTCTTGTTTTTAATAAGGCAATCATTAATTCTTTTTCAAAAAGGATTTCAAGAATAATTTTTGGAACTATAGGAGTAGTAATAGTTTCAATCTCAATGGCAAACAATTATTGTATTGTCTTCAATGAGTATAAAGAACAGTTTGATATGAATGCATGGAACTCAACGGAAATCGGGAATGTGATCAAGAAATTTGTTCAATCTGGAGGAAACCAAGACCTCGCATATGTAGTTCCTTATCCCCACTGGGTGGATACACGTTTGGTGGGTTTTAATGCTGGATACCCCGGGAAAGATTTTGCTCTTTGGAGAGATGAGATTATTAATACAACTAAAGATTCAGGAGACAAGTTGTATATAGTTAAGCCAGAGGATAGTACAACTCTCTTTGCATTGGAAAGATATTTTCCGGATGGTGAAACAGCCATATTCTATTCTAGGATACCGGGAAAAGAATTCATCATTTATACTGTGAAAGGGTTAAATTAATTCAAACAAGAATATATGATCAATATGAAAAAAAGAGAAAGCTGGTTTATACTCTTTGCTTTAATTCTGGTTATAGCTGGTGGCGCTTATTTCCGGTTTGTTGGGATAAACTGGGATGACAACTACCACCTTCATCCAGATGAACGCTTTCTTACTATGGTGGAAACAGCACTCAAACCTGTAGAAAGCCTCAGTGAATACTTTGATACGAATAACTCCTCCCTTAACCCGCACAATGTACTTGATGCAAACGGAAACCAGACATTTCCATTTTTTGTATATGGAACACTACCAATATTTCTTGTTCGATATATAGGAAAATTCCTTAACCAAACCAGCTATTCAGAGATACATATTATTGGGAGATATCTTTCGGGAATTTTTGATCTAGGCACTATCGTTTTAGTGTACTTCATCGCGCGGGATTTATTCCAGTCTAGCCGAAATGGTTTATTTGCTGCGCTATTCTATGCGTGTGCGCCTTTATCCATTCAGATCTCTCATTTTTTCATTGTCGACAACTTCACCACGTTCTTTACTATGCTCGCGTTCTTTGCTGCTGTGCGTGTTATGCGCTTTGATCGATCACGCATTTGCTCGAAGAATAATCACTCGAAACGGAAAACTTTAATCAGTGATTGGGAGGGTTTTGGCTATTTTGTACTATTTTCGATTGCATTAGGTTTGGCCACAGCATCAAAGATAAATGCTGTTGTGGCTGCAGTTCTTCTTCCTGCTGCAGTATTATTATCAAATCGAAATATTCCTTTTGATCCATCTGATTTTCAGTGGAAAACTCGTATACGAAATTTAATTGTTGCTGGAGTATTAAGTCTAATTGTGTTCAGATTATTTCAGCCTTATGCGTTTTCAGGCCCTGGTTTTCTTAATTTTTCATTGAATCCAAAATGGATCAATAATTTAAAGGAATTAAGTGCTTTAAGCTCAGGATTAAGTAATTACCCACCATCTCTTCAATGGACAAGACGGTCAGTTTTCTTTCCAATAATAAACATGGTTGTTTGGGGAATGGGTCTGTCGTTTGGGCTTTTGTCTATAATTGGCCTTTTAATGATGGGGGAAAAGCTTATCAAAGGTGAGTGGAAGCGCTTTGGTTTGCTAATGGGATGGAACATAATTTACTTGTTATGGCAGGCGATTCGTTGGAACCCTACCATGCGTTATTTTTTGTTGGTATATCCAACATTAGCGGTTACCGTTGGCTGGCTCATTGATTGCTTTCTTGTAGCAATAGAAAAAAGAAGAAACAAATATTATTGGTTGAAAAATTACTATAGATTATCAATTACTTTGATTCTCGTTATTTCTGCCATTGTATGGGCATTGGCATTTGTCAATGTATATCGACAACCTATGACAAGGATAGAAGCTAGTGAGTGGATTTATAGAAATATTGAAGGGGCGATCAATCTGAGAATTAAGGATGAGGATGAAGAAATTTCTCAGCCAATACCATACCCAAAGTACTATGAGTTAACCTCAGAAAAAGAACTATCTTTCGACTTTAGCCCTGGCGAAGAAACCTTAATTTCTGGGATTGCATTTGACCATATTATTGCAAAAAACCCGGTTTACGGGGATCAGCATCTTGTGATTGCTATATATGAAAAAGGTAACAATAATGATCTCCTCACAGAAATAGAAATAACCGGATCATTTCAAATGGAGGGTGATGTAAGGGGAAATGGTTATCAATATGATTTACTAAATGATGTTTTATTAGAAAAAGGCAAAGGATATGTCTTTTCTTTACGCTCTATACAACCTGAAGGTAAACTGCAATTCTCGGGAACTATAAGTATTGTGAACCGGGTAGGGGAAAAAGAGATTTATAAACGGATTTTTGAGTTTGCAGAACCAATGTTGGTGGGAGAACCATACAGTTATGCTTTTACGCCGATTGAAAGAGGCGAATTGTTGCAAATAGATTTTTATCGTGTGCGGACTGGTGTCAATGAAAGAAGTGAAGTATCTTTCACTGCAGAAGTGAAAAACTTATCGACAGGGCAAGTCTTATCAGCAGGAAAATTGTTTGCTAGATTTTCTGAAAGAGATGATTTTAGAGGTCAGGGTTTTTCTGTTGTATTAGAGAGTCCGGTTATTGTAGAACCAGATGTAGTTTATGAACTGTCAGTTAGTATTGATACGCTAGATTTATCCCCCGTTTTTATATATGGAAGTAAAACTGCTAAGGAAACCGATTGGGATGATACCTTACCTTTGTTTATGTATGGAATGAACCCTTTCGATAATTATTCGGGAGTTTATCAATCGGAATTAAATTTTCAGATGTATTGGGATGATAACGCGGATAAATTGTCACGATTTATCTCAATACTAGACCAGGCGGATTATATTATTTTCAGCTCTAATAGGCAGTGGGGCAGCATTACTCAAATTCCAGAAAAGTATCCGTTATCGACATTATTCTATAAAGAATTAATTGGATGCAATTCAACAGATGTCCAGTGGTGCTACAAAAAAGCACAACCGGGGATTTACTCTGGCAACTTGGGATATGAGCTAATTGAGACTTTTCAATCAGAACCTGAAATTTTTGGAATGGAGATAAACACACAGTTTGCTGAAGAGGCGTTTTCAGTTTATGACCATCCAAAAGTGTTTATTTTTAAGAAATCGGAATATTTCTCATTTGAAACCATCGTTGACTCACTTTCAATTGTTAACCTTGATGAAGTGCTAAATATTTCTCCACAAGAGGCGGAACAACGCCCGGGAATCTTAAATCTGCCAGAAGAAAAATGGAATTTCCAGAAAAGTATAGGGACTTGGGCAAATGTTTTTAATTACCAATCTCTCCAAAATGAAAATCAATATATATCAGTTTTGGTTTGGTATATCGGCATAACATTCCTGGGTTGGATGGTATACCCAACCATTAGGATTGCTTTCAAGGGATTAGACAGAAAAGGATGGCCAATCTTAAGGGTTGCAGGACTTGTAATTCTGACTTTTTTTGTTTGGATAGCTGGCTCACTAGGGATTCAGGTTACTCGTTGGACAATATTTTCTTGCATTCTAATTCTCTTTGTAATTAATGGAGTTCTGTTCTACTTGGAAAAAGACGAAATATCCCAGGAATTATCAGAAAACTTAAATTCTATACTCTCTATTGAAATAATTATTTTGTGTTTTTTCGTTTTCTTCCTGCTTATACGCATTGGCAATCCTGACCTTTGGCATCCCTATAAGGGAGGGGAAAAGCCAATGGATTTCTCTTATTTCAATGCGCTGATAAAGAGCGTTTCATATCCACCGTATGATCCCTGGTACGCTGGCGGATATATAAATTATTATTACTGGGGCTTCCTTGTTGCTGCAATTCCAACAAAATTATTATGTATAGTTCCCTCAATTGCATACAATCTGATACTGCCCAGCTTTTTTAGTTTCACAGCTTCCTCTGCATTTTGTGTTGGCTGGAATCTCTCAGAGAGAGGATTTGAGAACCGTGGTGAGTCGAAAAAATCAACGTTTTTAAAAAGGAAAATGCTTTCTGGTTTGATCGCTGCAATATTTGTTTTAATAATCGGCAATCTGGGAACTTTAAAAATGGTTGTTCAAGGCTTCCAGAGAATACCTGAAATTGCAAATCCATTTGCCAACCAGCGAAATATTAACTCGATCGTATCATTTATTGATGGGATAAAAATATTCATTAAACAAATGAACTTTAATTATTATCCTGGAGATTGGTACTGGATACCATCTAGAACCATCCCAGGTGAACCAATTACAGAATTCCCATATTTTACTTTTTTATATGGGGATCCTCATGCTCATTTGTTTGCACTCCCGATCACACTCCTCGCTTTGAGTTGGACAATTTCATTAATTAATGAGCGAATGCAATACCAAAGAAAATGGGAATTCCCGATAAAATTACTTATTGGGGGGCTTATTGTTGGCGCACTGCGCCCGACTAACACCTGGGATTATCCTGTGGCTTTGATGATTGCTTGTGGGGGTATTTTATACATATATTTAAAATACGCGATACCTCCCACAAAGATATTCCCAAATCTTACGAATCGGAAAAGAACAATATGTTTGGGTATATTGTCTGCCATTAGTTTAGGGTTAATCTCATATTTCCTTTATTACCCATTTTCGAAATGGTATGGGCAGGGGTATACATCAATAGATTTTTGGACAGGAGAAAA
The DNA here is from genome assembly GCA_965195205.1 of uncultured Pelolinea sp. Classification (GTDB taxonomy): domain Bacteria; phylum Chloroflexota; class Anaerolineae; order Anaerolineales; family Anaerolineaceae; genus Pelolinea. The sequence continues at coordinate 11,336 of CBDAFG010000036.1, forward strand.
AACACCATTAGGATCGTATTTAACTCATTGGGGATATTTTATCTTCATAATTTATAGCTGGATAATCAATGAAGTAAAGAATTGGATGCGAATCACGCCTTTGTCCAGATTAAACAAATTTTATCCCTATCGAAGGGGTATTGTTGTTGGTTTTTTACTCCTCCTAACAGTAGCAGTATTTTTGGTTATTAAAAATGTAGAAATTAGTATCCTGGTAATTCCAGCAGTTACACTTTTAAGTCTTTTGTTATTCAGGAAAGAAAGTTCCGAAAAGAAGCGGTTTATTATTATTCTTACATGTATTGGTTTAGGGCTTACTCTCTTAGTGGAACTTGTTGTTCTTTCCGGGGATATTGGTCGAATGAACACCGTATTTAAGTTTTATTTGCAAGCGTGGACTTGCCTGGCAATAAGTTCCTCATGGTACTTATATCAACTTCTTATGGGTGTAAAGCATCGGCAAAAAAAACATGTGCTTTCAGGTTGGGTTATAATGGTTTTATTGCTGTCCATTTCTGTCGCCTTGTACCCAATTATTGCTAGTGCTGATAAGGTCACTGATAGAATCTCAAGCACTGTTCCTGTAACACTTGATGGGATGGAATACATGCGATATTCCAGCTATACTGAAAACAAAAAGGCGATGGATTTAAATCAGGATTATGAGCTAATTCGCTGGATGCAGGATAATATTAAAGGCACTCCGATAATAATCGAAGCAAATGTACCAGAATATCGCTGGGGGAGTAGGATCACGATTTACACAGGGTTACCGGGAGTTATTGGATGGAATTGGCATCAACGTCAACAACGCGCAATAAATCCTTCGGATTGGGTATTTAAACGAGTTGAAGATGTAAATACGTTTTATTCCGTTGCCGATATGTCAGAAGCAAAAGAGCTGATTGAAAATTATAAAATTAATTACATTGTTATTGGGCAATTAGAAAGAAGTGTCTATCCTCGGGAAGGGATTGAAAAATTTTTCTTAAATGAGAATGGATTATTAGAGCTAATTTATTCCTCCGAAGACACCAATCTATTTAAGGTGGTGCAGAAATAAATGAGTGATCTGTTATTTTGGTGGATATTTTTTTCAATAATTGGGTGGATTGCTTTTCCAATTTGCTTTTCTCTTTTTAAGAATTTGCATACAAAAGGGTATTCATTTTCAAAGATTGTAGGATTATTGATTTGGGGTTATGCATATTGGATTGGTAATACTTTTGGACTCATCGGAAATACACGAGCTGGTGCTATTTTCACATTGATAGCAATTCTCTTCGCATCAATTATTTTCTTATATAAGAAAAATCTCTGGATTGAAATATATGATTGGATTAAAGCCCATAAAAAAATAATTCTTTTCAGCGAAGTAATATTTTTAATTTCCATATTCTTCATGACTATGATGCGGGGGGCAAACCCGGGAATTATTGGTACAGAAAAACCAATGGAACTTACTTTTATTAATGGGATTCTTAGATCTCAGTCGTTCCCGCCAAATGACCCCTGGCTGTCTGGATATTCTATTTCATATTATTATTTTGGATATTTGATCATTGCAGCTATCATTAAGATAATAGGAACAAATACTGGGATAGCGTTTAACCTGGCCCTTATTTTTTGGTTTGCACTCATTTCAATTGGGGCATTCGGAATTCTTTTCAATATATTAATAGGAAAAATTGGACAAAACAAAAAAAGTATTTCTCAGAAGAAGGTCAATTCCGCACTTCTTAATAGCATTTTGGCCCCCGTTTTCTTATTAATTGTGAGTAATGGCGAAGGTTTTCTTGAATTACTTCACTCCTTAGGGTTTTTATGGAAAGCAGATCAAAGCGGTGAAATGGTTTCTCGCTTTTGGAGTTGGCTGGATATTAGAGAACTATCTAATCCGCCATCAATGCCTTTCGATTGGAATGTTGGAAGAATTGGTGGAACTTGGTGGTGGCGCGCTTCACGTGTGTTGCAAGATTATACAATCCAAGGACAACCGCGGGAGATTATTGATGAATTTCCTTTCTTTTCATTTTACCTGGGAGATCTTCATCCGCATGTGTTAGCCATGCCTTTTGTACTCCTTTGTATAATCTGCTCGTACACGTTTTTATTAGAGGAAAGGGAAAATGAAAATTCCTTATTAAAAAATGTCGCTTCCTTTTGGAGGAAGGGATTTAATTGGTTTTTGGCATTGGCTTTGGGGAGCTTAATTTTTACTAATACATGGGATTTTCCAATTTATTTTGGTTTAGCAGGGGTGGTATATGTTATTTCGATTTATCCAAAAAGAGAATCCATTAAAATAATAATTAAAGAAAGTATAATGGGGCTTTTTACTTTAGGGGTAATTTGTATAATGTTTTATTTACCATTCTTGATAAGTTTTTCATCGCAGGCTGGTGGAATTTTACCCAGTTTGATTTTTCAATCTAGAAGCGTTCATTTACTTGTGATGTTTCTTCCATTAGTCGCAATTTTATTGTCGGATATATTATTTCGGATATTACCTGACCTACCTGGAACTCTTATTAGAAGGAGTTTTCTGATTTCTCTGGGGGGATATATCGTCAGCCTGATGGTTTCACTGCTTTTTCCGTTTGTTATTGGGGTAATTCCTGATATTTACTGGTATCTTCAAAATCGTTTGGGTGGAAATTATGAAAATTCTGTCCAGCTGAGCTCACAACGCCTTCAAGCGTTTATTTCGATATATGGTGCGAGCAGCACACAAGAATTGATTTTGGGAACTATAGAGAAAATAATCTCAGATCCAATAGATATTATGGTGTTGATCATTATGGTTTCTGCAACGATCTCAATTATTATCTATTCAATAAAGCAAGCGGAGCTGACTGAGAGCCAATTATCTATCAATAAGCAGGACTCTTTCATAGGGTTGATGATTTTGCTAGGTGCAGGTCTAATATTATTCCCTGAGATATTTTATTTGCGTGATCAATTTGGTTGGCGAATGAACACCATCTTCAAATTTTATTTTCAATCATGGATCCTTTTTTCAATTAGCGCAGCTTACGCGGTAAGCCAGTCAAGTAAAATCAAGAAATCACTTGGCAAAAAAGTAATTATTGCCGTAACATTATTAAGCATTATTTCAGGACTGATCTATCCTTTTTTCTCGACAAGAGAGAGAATTGAAGGTCTAGTTGGCAGGGAATTTACTTTAAACGGAAATCAATACTCACAATTATCGAACCAAGATGAATATGAAGCTGTAAAATATTTAAACCTTGTTTCATTCGGTGTGATTTCTGAAGCTGTTGGTGGAAGTTACTCCAATTATGGAAGAATCTCAAAATTTACTGGATTGCCAACTTTGCTGGGATGGCCTGGACATGAAATACAGTGGCGGGGAGGCGTTGAAGAAATTGGATCCCGCGAATCTGATATTAAAGAGCTGTATAGTACAAAAAATTGGATTACGGCGAAGAATATTTTAGAAAAATATAATCTCCGATATATTTATATCGGCGATGTTGAAAAAAATACTTATCAAATTTCAGAAGAGAAATTCAAACTAAATTTACCAGTGATATTTAAGAACTCTAGTGTAATAATTTATGAATATTAATTTAGATTTATTATGAACAAAACGTTTAGAAATATAACAAAATATAAAATAAAGAAATCCCATCTGGTTTATGTGCTCTTGTTTCTTGTGGCGTTCACAATTCGCTTTTTTGCATCTCATAAATTACCGATAAATTCGTATGAAGCATCAATACTATTGAGAATTACTGATGAGATATCAACCTATCCTGAAGGGCTTTCAATCATTGAATTTATATTAATAAAAACAAGTTTCTTCATTTTTGGCGATAATGATTTAGCTGCAAGAATATGGCCGATTCTTGCAGGAAGTGTCCTATCTCTATTCCCTTTATATTTACGAGATCAGCTAGAAAATAAAATTGGAGTGATATTGTCTCTATTTATTGTAGTTGACCCTTTTATGATTGTGAATTCTATTCAAATAGGAAGTAATATTTTTGCGTTTCTCGCTTTTGCTTTTTTATTGGCTGCTATTTGGAAAAAAGACGTTTTTACGAGTACCATTTTTTTTGTTTTGTTAATCATTTCTGGCCGGGGAACAATGCTTGCGATGATATTATGCATTGCCTTCTTGGTTTATCAGAAAACGCAACAAGGGTTATTTGTAAAGAATCTTGTTGAAGAAATCAAGGAATGGGGGACGAAAAACAATGTTTTTCAACTTCAAAAATATTTAATTATTGGACTATTTTTGGCTTTTATGATCGCCATATATAAATTTGATACTTCATTAATCATTTCGGATGTAATAAATAACCTGGAAAATCTCTCAAGTAATTATTCAGTTGGAGAATCGCCACTTGCTTTTTTGGTAGTAATGTTTTCTTACTTGCCATTTTTTGTTTTCATATTTATATATCGACTGATAAATACACACAAAAAGAGAAAGCGGACAAATAATTTATTAATAATTTGGATCACTATCACACTGCTATTTATAATAATTAATCCATATCATAAGTTTTATGATATGTTATGGGTTAGCGGTTTTTTGCTTATATATACAGCTCTTAATACACCGGCTGTTATTCAGGGAATAGATAACAACAACATTAATGATCTAATTAAAACCACATATTTTCTAGTCTTGCTGATCGCCCTCATAATGAATTTTGCTAGGTACATATACCAGGGTTATTCTGGGCTTTCACAATTTCAAACCTCGATCACGATAATTACAATATTAATTGTGGTCGCGGCATCTGTTATTATTCTTACCTACCAGTTAAGTTTAAAATATTCTTTGCTTAGTCTTACAAACGCTGCACTTATCTTGCTGTTTTTTGTGCAAGCAGGATTTTCATTTAGGGCTAGTGGTTTAGCGAATTCGCAATATTCAGAAGTGTTATGGTCGGGGACCATTTTTGACAAGTACATAATTCAAGACCAGATAAAAAATGCAAAAACTACAAGGGGTTTCGCTAACGATGGCATAAAAATTGGCTTGGTGAATATCCAGGAGCCGAGTTTTTTATGGGAATTACGGTCCTACGACGTGAACTCATTCAATAAAAATCTGAGACCAAATGGAAAGTTTGATATTTTGATATCAAAAACAGAAGCTATCGGAGAAACTACAGAGAAATATTTTGGGCAAGAATTTATAGTTGATTCCTTTCCCCGGTGGTATATGGAACCAATTAATAGCCTTTTTTCTTATGATTTTTGGTCATGGCTGATATTCAGAAAATCAATAATGCATAAATTAAAAATAAATATTTGGGTTAATGGGGAATAAAAAACAAAATGGAGAGATCTACATTGAAATTGCCAAATGTAATAACAATTGATGGCCCGGTTGCTTCGGGAAAATCAAGCGTGGGGTTGATGCTAGCAAAGGCACTGGGGTATTTATTTCTAGATACAGGTATTATGTATCGAGCGGTTGCATGGGCGGCGATTAATCAAAAAATTAATATCGAAGATGTGGAAAAAGTAAGCATATTGGCTCAACAGATTGATATTGAAATAAAACCGCCGACTAAATCTGACGGTAGGATTAATGATGTGTTTGTGGACAAAGTTGATGTAACCTGGAAAATAAGAGAACCTGAGGTAAATAAAAATGTCAGTCAAATTTCGCGGTACCAGTATGTAAGGAAAGCTCTAACTGAACAACAGCAGGAGTTTGGAAGAAGGGGAAAAATAGTTATGGTGGGTAGGGACATAGGGACGATCGTAATGCCTAACGCGGACTTGAAGATATACTTAGAAGCTTCCGTAAAAGAAAGAGCACTCAGACGTTATAATGAGGAAGTAAAAAGAGGGAAACAAAGTGATCTTGAAGATGTAATAAAGAATGTAGAAATGCGCGATAAGATAGACTCCACCCGGGAAATTGCTCCACTAATTCCAGCAAAAGATGCGGTTATTATTAATACGGATGGGAAAGATATTTCAAGAGTTATTGATGAGATCTTATCTATCATAAGGAATTTTAAAAAACATTAGAAAAATTACATAAGATGAATCAGCAATTAGAGACTAAAAAAGAAAAGAATGATAAAGAGCGATATTCAATAAATAAGCTGCGTCGTTCTGAGCTATTAGAGTTAATTAGTAAATTAAATAATTCTCTGGAAGAAAAAACAGCTTTATTGCTGAAAGAGAGGAAAAAGAACAGGTCTTTCGAGAGAGTATTAATCAACAAAAATTTCCGTGAATATTTTAGAGAGTTTTCAAAAATAATTTCAATTAAAGAAACGAATAATGTAAGAATAATATTTTCAAAAAAGGATTTCTTTTTGCAGCCATTTTCGAATGGTTATGGATCTTTATGCAACGAATATGGTTTTCTGGACGATCAAATTGTTAACCAATTAGGCGGAAAGAGTCATTTGCTTATCCAAGACACATCAAAAGCACATAATTTAAAGTTTATTCCAGGAAAAAGTTTCCCTCGTTCAATAGTTGCTTTTCCATTAATTTACAATGATCTTAAGGTGGGATGTGTTTGGGTCGGAGATGAAAATTACCGGGCTTTTTCTTCCAAGGATGTTGAGCAATTCACTTATTTTGTTGGTGAATATCAAAAAAACCTTATCGTGTTGTTTGATGCGATTTATATTTCACAAGAAATAATCACTCTGCGACAGGTATTTGATTCGATTGAAGAGCCAATATTAATTAGTAATGGGCAGCAAATCATAACGCATGCTAATCTATCCGCGATAAAGGAGTTCAAATTTGCTCAAAATGGGGATGGGTCTTTATCCTCCGATGAGATTTTGGTTAGCGATTTGTTATATTCATCTGACCTTTCAGAAAAAATTAAATTCAACAATAATGAAAAAGGGTTTGAGGTTAGCAGATTAGATGTAAATTCAGCAGATACACAAGGTGTAATTTGCCATCGATTTATAGATAAAACAAAAGAAAAAGCATTAAATCACTACTTATCTACGATAATTTCAACAATTACGCAGCATATACAAACGCCTATGATAGAAATAAAAGGTTTGGTTGCTTTGACAGAATCATTAGGGAACCTTAGCGAAAAGCAAAAAGAATTTCTTTTTTCCATAAACAGAAATATTGAAGAAGTTGAAAAAAACGTTAAAGAATTATTGTCGGTAAATCGTCTAAATAAAGATCGTTTTATAGAAATAAAAGAAGTTTTAGTCAATGATTGTATAAGCAATGCGATTTTCACCTTAGCGCCATTGGTGGAACAAAAACAGATAACAATTAAATATGATTTTGATAAACAAGGAAAAAATATATTTAGTGATGCTGTTTTATTAAACCACGTATTCTTGAATATCCTTGATTATGCTATCAGGGAATCACATTTGGGGGGTGTTGTAGAAATTGACAGCTATAATGGACCAAACTCATTATTTGTTTCTATCAAGGATTCGGGCAAAGGAATTTCCAAACTCGATATTGAGAAAATGATGGGTGACAAAGGCCTTGATCGAACCAAAGATGAAATAGAAATCACAAAGAATATAATGAAAATATTGAATGGTGGTGTTCTGGTTGAAAGTAATCTGGGAGGCGGCACAAAAATTACTTTAGAGTTTCCTCATGATGTCTCACAAAATAAATAGGTACTTAATATATATGTTATAATATTAGATTGTTTGATTTTATATTATTATCGTTTAAATTAGCTGTTTGCCTTGATTATTAAGGAGGTCTTTTAGTGGAAACAAAAAGCTTGGTAGCTCTCCGAATTCGATTAGCTTCTCCAGAAACCATTCGTTCTTGGTCTTATGGGGAAGTGTTAAAACCGGAAACAATCAATTATCGTAGGTTGCGGCCGGAAAAAGACGGTTTATTTTGTGAAGCTATTTTTGGACCTACTAGAGACTACCAATGTTATTGTGGAAAATATAAGAATCCTCGCTACAAAGGGATTGTTTGCGACAAATGCGGTGTTGAAGTTACCCGATCATCGGTAAGAAGAGAGAGGATGGGGCATATTGATTTAGCTTCACCAGTTGCTCATATCTGGTATACCCGGCGCGTTCCCTCCTATCTCGGATTACTGCTAAATATATCGCGCAGGAATTTAGACCGTGTATTATATTTCGCTCAATATATTGTTACTTTTGTCGATGAAGATGCAAAAGAGAAGGCTGCTGGGAGAATAGAAGAAGAGGTTACTGAAAAACACAAAAATGTATTAAATGCCCTTGAGACCCGGATCGATGAAATAAATAATGAGCGTGATGAAAAAATTGCTCATTTTAATAATAAGAACAAGGATATTAAAAACACTATTGATGAGCTAATTGCACAAAAAGTGGAGCCTATCATTAAAGAAGGGCAGCAACTAGAGAGCAAAATAAAGGATAAAGAAGGATCTACGGTAAGAAAAGAGATTCGATTCAATTTTGCAGATATTACTCTCGTTTCCTCAGGTGAAAAAGTTGAGGTAAAAATATTATCCAAGCTACAGGAAATTGTCAAATCCAAATTGGAAGAGATTGAACAAACGGTACGGTCAGAAATTGATAAACAAATACAAGAGATTGATCTTTCAATAGCTAAAGTTCAAGCAGAAGCTGATAGCAATCTGATTGACTTTAATGATCAATATGAGGATTTGAAGAATAAAATTAAAATTGAGATTGCCAATGAAGAGGATAACCTAAAAAGTTTAGTTCCTTTTACTTTTTTAAGTGAAAACGGTTACCGAGAGTTTAGATCAAAATATGGACAGGTATTCAGGGCTGAAATGGGGGCAGAAGCTTTTGTTGATATTCTCAGCAGAATTGACTTGGATAAATTGTCTGAAGATCTCTGGCATGAAGTTAAAACCACAAAGAGTAAACAAAAACGCAAGAAAGCAACTTCTCGACTAAAGGTTGTTGAGGCCTTTCGCCGTTCAAACAATAAACCGGAATGGATGATCGTATCCGTGCTTCCTGTAATTCCACCTGACCTAAGACCGATGGTGCAGTTGGATGGTGGTAGATTTGCGACTTCAGATTTAAATGATCTTTATCGAAGGGTTATTAACCGAAATAATCGATTGAAGAGGTTGTTGGAGCTTGGTGCTCCTGATGTGATCGTCCGAAACGAAAAGCGCATGCTTCAAGAAGCGGTTGATTCATTAGTTGACAATTCCCAACGGGGAAAGGCTCTTTCAAGGCGTGGGCGTCGGGAATTAAAGTCTCTTAGTGATATGTTGAAAGGAAAGAAAGGACGCTTCCGGCGGAACTTATTGGGAAAGCGTGTCGATTACTCCGGCCGCTCTGTCATTGTTGTTGGGCCTAAGCTTAAACTATATCAATGCGGCTTACCAAAAACAATGGCCTTAGAATTATTCCGCCCATTTGTTATCGCAGGATTGGTGAAAAAAGAATACGCGGCAAATGTGAAGGGTGCTAGAAAAATAATAGAACGAAATCGCCCGGAAGTGTGGGAGATTTTAGAAGAAGTTATCAAAGATCGGCCGGTATTGCTCAATCGTGCTCCGACACTGCATCGTCTTGGAATTCAGGCATTTGAACCTGTTCTTATTGAAGGGAGCGCGATTCAACTACATCCGCTGGTGACCACTGCGTTCAATGCAGACTTTGATGGAGACCAGATGGCAGTCCATGTGCCATTATCAGAAAAAGCGGTTTGGGAATCACGCAATTTGATGCTGTCCTCGAAAAACCTCTTAAAACCCGCAGATGGAGAACCGATAATTTCCCCATCGAAAGACATGGTACTTGGTGTATATTATTTGACCATGAACATGGAGAAACCATTCACTGGAAACGAACCAGTTTTTTCAAATATGGATGAAGTTGAAATCGCGTATCAGCTTGAGAAAGTTGATGAACGTACGATGATTCGCCTAAAAGTCGATACTTGGTTTGATGATGAAGGAATACGGCTTTCTGAAGCCGAAAGCAGAATAATAAACACAAGCGTTGGGCGTGTTTTATTCAACTGGATCCTTCCTCCCGAGATTCAATTTATTAATGAAGAATTGGAAAAAGGCGGTGTTAAAACATTAATTAAAACAATTTATGACCTCAGTGGTGAAAAAGTTACCGTTGAGGTGGCAGATCGAATAAAAGATATTGGCTTTAAGTATGCTATGTTATCAGGCACTACTCTTTCAGTTGGGGATATTATGATACCAGACGAGAAGAAGTCTATAATCGAAGAGTCAGAACAACGTGTGGAAGAAGTCCAGCGGTCATTTAGGCGCGGTCGTCTAACGGATCAAGAACGCAATGAACGAGTAATAGAAATCTGGCAGAATACGACAAAAAAAGTTGCGAATGCTGTAAAAATCAACATGGATCCATTGGGGAATTTATCGATGATGGCAAATTCTGGGGCTACCAAAGGTGGATTTAATGCTATCTCACAGCTTGCAGGTATGCGCGGACTTATGGCTGACCCAGCAGGGAGGATCATTCGGCTTCCAATCCGATCTAACTTCCGTGAAGGACTATCTGTGCTTGAGTACTTCATATCTACTCATGGGGCAAGAAAAGGGCTTGCTGATACTGCACTTCGAACAGCTGATGCTGGTTATCTAACAAGGAGATTAGTTGACGTTGCCCAGGATATGATCATCAATGATATTGATTGTGAAACAATGTATGGCATCATGATTCATCGAAGTGATGATATCGCGGGGCAATCAATGGATGAACGCCTGATCGGAAGGATTGCAGCTGAGAATATAGTCGACCCAAAAACCGGGGAGATTTTAATCGAACGCAACGAAATGATAAATCGTTCTACGATTAAAAAAATAAATGATGCTAAGCTTGAAGATATAAAAATCAGGTCACCATTAACATGTGAGCTAAAGCATGGATTGTGTCAGAAATGTTATGGATTAGATCTTGGACGTGGAAAATTAGTGGAAAAAGGTACCGCTGTTGGTACTATTGCTGCCCAATCAATTGGTGAGCCAGGTACGCAGCTTACTCTACGGACATTTCATACCGGCGGTGTTGCTTCTACATCAGATATCACAACGGGTCTACCGCGAGTTGAAGAGTTATTTGAAGCGCGTAAAATGCCTAAGGGTGAAGCGGTAATGACACCGATAACAGGAACTGTAACGATTATTCCAGCAGATTCATCGAGCGAACTTAATGGTGTAAAAATTGAACACAGCGAATTAATTTCAGATGAATACGCTATCCCTAAAGAATGGGATATTCTTGTCAAGAATGAGGATGAGGTTAAAGAAGGACATGTTTTAGCAAAGCTCGATGAGACCGAGATCAATGCACAAAATGCTGGCAGAGTGCGCCTGGATGGCAACAAAGTAGTTGTATCCTATGATCAGGTAGAAATTGAGGAATTTGATATTCCAGGAAATTTACGGTTGATAGTTAAAAATGGTGATAAAGTAGAAGCAGGACAAGCACTCACTGAAGGTTCTCTTAACCCACACACAATTTTGAGCATCAAAGGAAGAGAAACCTGCCAACTATATCTCTTATCCGAATTTCAAAATGTGTATAGAGCACAGGGGCAAAACATCAATGATAAACATTTTGAAGTGATTGTTAGAAAAATGATGAGTAAAGTTCAAATCATCAAACCTGGTGATTCGAAATATCTGCCAAATGATATGGTTGACAGGATAGAGATTCGGAATTTGAATGAAAAGTTACTGGATGAAGGGAAACAACTTGCCCGATTTGTTGAGGTATTATTGGGAGTTACCAAAGCATCGTTAACTACCGATTCATGGTTGTCTGCTTCTTCATTCCAGCACACAATCAAAGTGCTTGCTCATGCTGCAGTTGCCGCAGATAAAGACCCATTATTCGGATTGAAGGAAAATGTAATAATCGGAAAATTAATTCCCTCTGGAACAGGTTTTTCTGACGAGAGAATCAACGGAATAATTGCAGTGGCTGAAGGTAGTGTGCGAAAAAAGAAAGATGTCAAATCAGACAATGAAGATGAAGTGGTTCCTGAAGAAAAACCACTGATCGAATGATTGTCATTTGTAAACAAAAAAACCCTCGATGTGTTGAAACTCATCGGGGTTTTTCTTTTAATCAGCGAAAGATGAGTAATGATATATTATTTTGTCTTCTGATATCCCGATTGTGTCTTCGCCTTGTGCAATTTCAACATTAGCTTTAATTACTCTCCATGTAAAATGTCTCGTTTGGTCATTTCCGTTTAGTTTAATGATTTCGAAAGACGCATCATGAAAAATATTTTGAAGCAAGTCGTTATAAAATGATGTTAATGCGGATTGACCCTGGATTGTACGGTTAGCGTTTATGTGAACTGCATCATCTGTGTAAAGAGCTAAAATGGCAGAAACATTGTGAGAATTTAGAGAATCAATGAATGTTTCAGTTAGATCCTTTTCTGGATTTGGTGAAGAAGGCCAATCAAAGGCTGCAATAGTTTCCCATAAATGTGGCAATTTTAAACGGCAATAATCCCAGCTCCAAAAATTAACAGCAGACATTTGTAAAGATACTGCTTTGTTCATAAATTCGAGTATTTCGCTGGAGGACGAGCACCATCCTCCAGCACAATATGCAGCGCCAGTTGGTATTATTGGGCGGAATGGCTCAACTACTGTCTGAAACTCATTCAGACAGCGTTCTAATTGATAAGCAGGATTATGCGACTGTTCCCAATAGACTTGGGGCATATTAAAGTTACAGTATGTGAGGAAATCCTTCCATGGCAGCTCCATATGGTATTTGGGATATCTATAAGAACTTAAGGCGATGGGAAAATCTGGCAGAGCATTACGAAGTTCTTTCATGAATATCCGGCAGGGTGTGTATTTGTCTTTATATTCAGATTCTGCATCAATCGTATAGCCATCTAATGGAAGCCGGCTGATTTGTCGAATGGCTGCTTTTGCTTCTTCAACAGGTAAATTGCCGAACACGTAATGCCACCCCCAGACTTTGATATTTCTTCTATGGAGAGCATCGGCAACTGGTTCAATCAGGTCTTTATTGGTGGATGGTTCATAGTTGTAATCGTAAATTCCATTAGCTATCTTGATGAGAACATGCGTTAATCCAGCTTTATATGCAGTTAAAGCAATAGATTCTGGATCCCCATTTTCACAACTAGGAATTTTCCAAATATAGAACCCCTTACCCTTTGGAACCATATTTCTACATCCTCATGTTTATAAGTGTTTTTGTTATTGGATTATTCATAATTATATCTATGAAATCGTGATTATTGTTGGTTTATGGAAAGATGCAAAAAAAGCATCTTTATTAAATTGTAGGGAATCGCTAAGCCCTCCCGAAAATACCAAAATGTTTTTACTGTGTTAGAAAAAGAAATATTATCTGCCACAAGACCAAATGACTGAAGACCAATCAATCTACTGATCATTAAAGAACGATATAAATGAAAACGTTGTGAAATGATGACAATATTTCCGGGAGCATATTTATTTTTCATATTCATGCATGAATGATATGTCGAAAACCCTAATTCATCCAAAAATATCGAATCACGTTCAATTCCTTCAGATAACAAGAAATTCAGCATTGCGATTGGTTCATTGTAAGCACGCTCTTTTTTTGTTCCGCTGAGAATTATGTATTTTGGTTTAAAGCGTTTTACATACTTAACCGTGGAAATTAATCTATCTTTAAGGATGGGAGTAGGTTGATTATTGTTTTCTACTCCTGCTCCCAACACAAGAAGCCAGTCTGAATGAGGAATGCGAGAGATGCTTGATATCCATTGGCTATAAAACTTAATGATTAATGTATAGAATCCAAAAATAGCTGATAAGAAAACAATAAGTATTTGACTCATCTATCTAGATTAAATCCGATAAGTCCAAACCTTATTCGAATATTTCTCTTTTTGCAAGGTTTTTGTTCTTTTTAATTCATTTAGTGATAATGAGGATTTTATAAAACGAATGTTCAGGGTTTCCTCAAATGCATGAAAAAATGCGTTGGCCAATTCATCCCAGGAAATTTTGTGTCCAATGGCGGCCTGTAAAGTTGTTGCTCTGGATAACAAACTATTTTGAGCTTTTTGTTTATCTTTATTGTTTTTATAATTAAGAGTTGAAATTATCCTTGAGATATCTCCGAATAATGGAATAGCTCCGTGTTGGAGCAACCCATTGATTTTACGTGCCTGAGCACTACCGATCAGCTTTTTCCCTTTGAAAGTAATTTCATAATCAGAGGGATATTGAAAACAAACTGGATTTTTTGATAAATATTTTTCCTCTTCCAATTTAGGTTTAGAATCCGAATTAATTCCAATCAGTTCTAAAGTGCGTAAAAGGCCACGCGATAAATGTCGATAGGATTCAATCACTCCTCCTTGGATATGTGGGTCATCAATAGGAGCGCTAATGGAGTACGTAAGCTCATCCGCATGCAAAATCGCGCGTCCGCCGGTAGGTCTTCTAACCACTTCCCAGCCCTTTTCAAATAGAAAGTCTGTGTTCACTTCTGAAATGGATTGGGCATGCCCGATCGAAAGGCAATAAGGATCCCAACTGTATAACCGTAAAGTAGGCGGTGTATTTTTAGAAACTACTTCTTCTAATATTGCTTCATCTAAGGCCATATTCCATGAACCTGATGAGGGTGAAGAGATAAGTAAACGCCAGTTTGTATTTTGCATTTAAAAAAATTGGATTATAAAAACCTCGATAATTTTACTCGAGTTTCATCGTGGTAAAATTTTCTTCCACAATGAAAAATCAAAAAAAAGCACAGTTCATTTCTCAAGAACGGGAAGACATAGAACTTTATCTGCCTGATGGTAGGATTATATCTGGCAAAAAGGGCTCTAGAATAGGTGATCTATTTTCATTATTGGTTGAATGGGAAGGGGCACCCATTGTTGGGGCCGTAGTGAACGGAAATTTACGGGAGCTTTCTTATAAAGTTGACCAGGATTGCAAGATTACACCGATCAATATGAAAACTTCTGACGGATCGAAAATTTACCGTCGTTCATTAACTTTTCTTCTTCAAACAGCCTATCGCGAATTATTTCCTAATGCTTTACTAGCAATTGATCATTCTGTTCCAAGTGGTGGATACTATTGCAAAGTCGCTGACAGGCAGTCGTTAAATGAAAAAGAAATCGCTGATCTTGAAACACATATGCGAAAATTAGCATCAGAAGATCTGCCAATAATAAAAGAAAAAGTTCCTTTGGAAGAGGCAATTTCTTATTTTTCTAAAAAGTCATATAGCGATAAACTACGACTCTTGAAATATCGAAAAAAATCCTATCTGATTTTATACCGCTTGAAAAATCATCGAGACTATCATTACGGATATATGGTGCCTTCAACAGGATATATAACTTTGTTCAAATTGATCAAAAGTGGCGAAGGATTTATATTGCAATACCCCAGGCGAAAAACACCAAAGAAATTATTACAAATGCCTCGATATAGTAAATTGCTGGATATTTTCAAACAATATGGCTCGTGGCTAGAAAGCCTCGATATTGATAGTGTTGCTGGTTTAAATGAGTCAATATCTAACAATTCGGTCCGTGAGGTGATATTAGTATCAGAAGCACTACATGAGCAGAAAATATCTCAAATTGCATCACTTATACATTCAAGGATTGATGATCTGCGGATTATTCTGATTGCTGGCCCATCGTCTTCAGGAAAAACAACATTTTCTAAGCGCTTAGCTATCCAGTTGTTAACATACGGAATTTCTCCATTTGCATTAGAAATGGATAATTATTTTGTTGATCGTGATAAAACACCTTTGGATGAAAATGGAAAATACAATTTTGAGGCATTTGAAGCGATTGACACCTCATTATTGGAAGACCATCTCAAGCGATTGTTAACAGGGAAAGAGGTTACATTTCCACGGTTTAATTTTAAGACTGGGAAGAGAGAAACTGGAGACACGGTTAGAGTTGGTAAAAACCAGATCATCTTGATTGAAGGTATACATGGATTAAATCCAAGGTTAATATCTGATATTGATCGGTCAAACAAGTTTCGCATATATACTTCTTGCCTTACGCAATTGAACTTGGACCATAACAATCGGATTTCCACTACTGATACTAGATTATTAAGGCGAATAATTCGAGATGCGCGTACCAGGGGATATTCAGGCCAGAAAACCATTCAGATGTGGGAATCAGTTCGAAGAGGAGAACGAGAATATATATTTCCTCATCAAGAAAACGCAGACGAAATTTTTAATTCAGCGCTAGTTTATGAATTAGCGGTTTTAAAAACATTTGCAGAGCCATTGTTAAGGCAAATACCGCACGGTACCGCAGAATTTCTTGAAGCGAAAAGATTGTTAGCATTCCTTGAATGGCTGCTACCCATAAAAGAAGATTTGATTCCCGACAATTCGATTTTACGTGAATTTATTGGGGGATCTATCCTTACTGAATTTAATTTATGGAAAAATAGTCCAATACTGTAGATTGGATTATTTTTCCTTATACATGTTTTTTTATTACTTTTGCTAATATTCCAATTCCCTTGTTGATCATTTCTGGCTTAGCATTTGAGAAATTCAGGCGCATGGTATTATGTCCCCCACCTTCAGCAAAGAAAGCTGCTCCTGGAACAAAAGCAACATTTTTTTCAAGTGCTTCATTAAATATTACTTTTGTATCCAAATTCGTCGGGAGTGTTGCCCATAAGAACAAACCGCCCTTAGGGTGCGTCCATTTGATGCCGGGAGGCATGTGTTCCTGAAGTGTATCCAACATAACATCGCGCCGTTCTCGATATACTTTTCGGATTAACTTAACATGCTCATTCAGGAAACCATCCTTAGCCACTTCATATGTTGCAATTTGATTAAATGTTGATGTATGCAAATCTGCACCTTGTTTTGCCAAGATTAACTTTTGAATTACTTCAGTTGGTGCAATAACCCATGCTAATCGAATCCCAGGCGCGAGTGTTTTTGAAAAAGTGCTTAAATAGATGACGTTTCCGGAATAACATGTATCCTGTGATCTTGTTTGACTATCCAGCACCACAACTGGAGATAAGTGCTCACCTTCATATCGTAATTGTCCGTATGGGTCGTCTTCAATAATTGGAACACCGTATTTGTCGGCTAGTTCAATTAGACGCAGGCGTCTTTCATAAGAGAGTGTAACTCCGGTTGGATTTTGAAAATTTGGTAATACGTAGATAAATTTAATTCCCGCGCGAAGATTGTCTTCCAGCTTGTTGGTGTCCATTCCATCCTGGTCAAAAGGGACAGGAATAAATTCGGCGCTGTATGCATTCCAAGCTTGGATGGCCCCTAAATATGTGGGAGACTCGACTAAAATACGATCACCTGGGTTTATGAAAATGCGCCCAATTAGATCAAGTGCTTGTTGGGAACCTGATGTGGGCAATATGTTCTCGGCTGTTACATTTATTCCATAGCATGTCGCGTGGTGAGCGATCATTTCACGGAGCGGCAAATATCCGTCTGTTGAACCATATTGAAGGCAATCTGCGCCATGTTCACGCAATGCCTTATCACATGCCTCACGGAATTTGTCAACCGGGAATATTTCAGGTGCTGGCATTCCACCGGCGAACGATATGATATCTTTTCTTTCAGAAAATTTCAACAACTCCCTGATGGCTGATCCCTTCATTCTCTGGGTTCGTTGTGCATAGCGATAATCCCAAAGTGTCTGCATAAATTTACCTCCGATTTTTATTGTCTATAGAATTGATATATCTCACAAACGTGGAAACCTTTTAATGATCTTTGCTTTTGAAGGAAGGGAGATCTTATCTCCTTCAATAAGTTTCGAGAAGTTAATTGATTTTTGGCTGTCAGTTTTTTGGAATATAAAAATTGGTGTATCTATGATAGTGTATTTATCTTCAATGCATGCCTGCCCGGTGAGAAATCCTTCTTTATCGATTGCGCAGCTTGTTACGAAACCAACATTCTTGCCTTTATCATTGAATACAAGATCGCCCAAATGTGCGATGCGTGTGCGTTTTTCTTCAAAACAAAACCTGATTACTTTCTTGCTGCGAATTTTTTCATTTTCCAGGAAAGCAGATCGTCCAATGAACCATGGTTTATGTGTTTTGACATAAGAACCAAACCCAGCTTCTGCAACGCTAAGGTTGAATTTACCTCCCATCTCGTGCCCGTACAAAGGTAATCCTGCTTCTGTTCGCAAAGAATCACGTGCGCCTAAACCGCATGGCTTTAGCCCATATGGTGATCCTACTTCGATGAGCTTTTCCCATAGTTGAACTGAATATTCTGGGTGTATGAAAATCTCAAAGGCCATTTTTTCTCCCGTGTACCCCGTACGAGATATGATCAAATCTTGATCGCCCCATTGCGCGTGGCAAAGATTCGTCCTCGCTAATTTAGAGATTTTTTGAATATCTTGTTCGTTAAAGCCAATTTGAAGCAATATTTCTTGAGAAAGTTGCCCTTGAAGAGCAATGTCGACCCGTTGATCTTCTACTGCTTTGTCATGGAGGTTGCGCAGGATGACATCTCGTCCTAAGCACTTTACCCACGGGCGATCATTTTCAATTTTCACGGAACCATTTTTTACTGCATTTAGCCACACCCAGTCTTTTTCTGAATTGGCTGCATTAACAACAACGAGATATTTATCAGGCATATGTCGATAAACTAATAAGTCATCAATTACTTTTGCATCAGGATCTAAAAAATGGGTGTAGCAGGATTCACCAGTTTTTAAATCGGATATGTAATTCCCGCATACAGAGTCTAAGAAAATGCTTGCGTGGTTGCCCTGTACTTCGAAAACACCCATATGTGAAACATCGAATAACCCTGCCGCATTACGTGTTGCCATATGTTCATCGACTACAGAAGAATACCAGACGGGCATTTCCCAACCTGCAAATGGAATGATCTTCGCGCCAGATTTCTGGTGTGTTTCAAATAGCGCTGTACGTTTGAGGCCCTCATTTGTTTTTGGACTCCAATGAAAATCATCTAAAGGAAGAGATTCCTGATCTTCGAATTCCTCGATCCCAATAACAAATGGTTTTGAATAATCAGGAGAACTCTCGTTTAGTATATTGTTAATCTTTAAATTTGTTTTCGATCTTCTAACAATAAAGGGTCCCGGGATTTTCCTGGAAGGATCAGCATCAAATGATATGAAGCCATCTGAGAGATCGCGCAACCATGTTATGGCCAAACCGGCATCCTTAGCTTGCAAAACCAACTTATATTCTCTGTCAGATTGTTTGGAAATGAAACAAGAAATCTTCTGCTTGTTTGCATAAAAATGGGTAGGGGAAATTTCTTCTCGAGATAAGTTGCCAATATCGGTTGAAAAAATCCACTGAAGTGAAGTTAGAATTTTATTTCCAATGATATTAAAGGTAAGCCACTCATCAGGCTCATTATTATTAAAATCATCCAGGAAGTAATAATATGGATACCCGGTTTTTTCACTGTCCTTTCCATCTGCTGTCTTCTCAATCAAGGATCGTATTCTGAGTTTAGCCTGTTCTAAGACGGTGAAGTCTACTTTTGCTCGTGTGATCGCCCTGGTTTTCCCCATTATTGTGTAGGGTTCTGTGGCATGAAGAATGTCCGCAATAATATCAGCTACCGAGATAACATCTTCTTCAACGAATCCCCTTTGTGTGACCCAAGGAGTGCCTAAACGGATACCACTTGAGCGCAGAGCTGATTTATCTCCAGGAATGGTGTTAGCGTTCACCACCAAACCTGCGATGTCGAGGATGCGAGCAGCCATATCCCCTGATAATTTAGTGCCGTCTTTACCAGAAATTGATTTGCAATCGATGTTTAGTAAATGTGTATTTGTGCCCCCGAATGCAATTCTGATATTACGTTTTGCAAGTTGGGAAGATAATGCAGAACAATTATTTATAATTTGCTTCTGGAAATCTTTAAATTGTTTAGTTTGGGCGATTTTAAAGGTTGTCGCCATCCCAGCGATTGCTTGAATATGAGGACCGCCCTGTTCCCCAGGAAACACTGCCTTGTCAATTTTTCTTGATAATTTATTGTCAAACGACAAAATGCATGCTCCGCGGGGGCCACAAAGCGTTTTGTGGGTTGTGAATGTAATAATGTCGGCGAATCCAACAGGTGATGGGAGTATATTCGCTGCAATCAAGCCGGCAATATGGGAAATATCTGCAAAAAGATATGCTCCAACCGAATGTGCAATATCTGCGAAAATTTTCCAGTCAGGAACCCATGGGTATGAGGAATATCCAGCAATTAAAATTTTCGGTTTTTTTTCATTGACTAATTCTTGAAGTGTTTCGTAATTTATCTTCTCTGTGAGATGATCAACATTATAGTGAAATACCTGATAAAGCTTCCCCGAACGATTAACAGAGGAGCCATGTGATAAATGGCCTCCATGGAACAGGTTCATTCCTGCGATTACATCACCAGGCTCAATAAGAGCGTGATAAACGGCATTATTTGCAGGAGCGCCAGAGAGTGGTTGAACGTTCACATAAATTTGGTCGGGATTAAATCTGTCATTTGAAAATAATTCTGCACAGCGACGGCGAGCCAATTCTTCAAGGATATCCACATTTTCAACACCCTTATAATAACGTGGATCTGAGTATCGCCGATAATGTGTGATTTGTTTCTCTAAATCAAGAATTTCTTCTTGGGTGAATAACCGTGACTTCTCGGGAGGATATCCTTCTGCATACACATTCTGGAGAACAGATCCCATGCTTTCCCGCACAGCTATTGGTGCGCTGCTTTCACTGGGAATAAAAATAAGTTTTCTTTTTTGGCGTTCAGATTCGAGATTAATAATATTTTCTACAGCGGGGTCAATTTTAGATAATGGATCCGACAAAATATAATAAGGCATTATTGTTATCTCCTTAGAACAAATAAAATGAAAACCACTTGAATTTGATTGGTCAAGTGGTTTAAGAATATTTTAATATTTGCGTATTAAACAATAGACAACTTGAATCCGAAAATGAATAAATTATCCAATCAATCATCTCATGAATTGTAGCTTTGGCGAAAAGAATGGTCAAGTACAAATGCAATTATAAAACATGATGAACGCATTTTAATAAATTACAGGTGACTATCAATCCATTCTGATGTAAATTCGAGGACGCTAAAATTTTCTGGCTCATTGTGTAATTCATGATACAAGCCAGTCCAAATTTTCTCGACGCAATTATCAGATTGGTCGCAAAAATCATGAATTGCCTTTTTACTCACGATTCCTTCAGCTGAACCAACCATAACCAAAGTAGGCACCGAAACCTTGTTCGGATTATTACGAACGAACTCCCCTTTTTCAATTATATACATACCCATCCTGGATGAAGTGTGTCCATGAACTAATGGATCAGCATTATATCTTTCAATGACGCTTTTATCGCGTGATAACATATTCCTATTTAATCCACTATCAAGACTGAATGACGGAAAGACAATATTCATTATTTTTGCTAGTAACAATTTAGCGGGATGAATTGGTTCATAAACATCCAAAACAGGAGCAGAAGCAATTACACCATTAATATTGGGTTTGACTTGGATAGAATACTCCAGTGCAATTAATCCGCCTAAACTGTGCCCGTATACAAAAACCGGCAGGGATGGATATTTATTCTTAGCGTAGGAAATTCCAGTAGATAATAATTTATCAAAATCATCATATTCTTTTATATGCCCTTTTTTTCCGCTTGATTGTCCGTGTCCAGGAAGGTCAAAGGCAAGGATAGAATAACCTTCATTTGAAAAAAAGTTTGCGAAATGCGTGCAATATCTATCGCTATGTTCACCTAATCCGTGTACTAATATGATCACGCCTTTTGCTGGATTTTCTGGTTCCCATATTTGGCTGAATATCTGATAACTGCTTTTAGCTTCCAAAGTAATACTGCTGGTTTTCAAGTTTACTCCTTGTGATAAAATATTTTGTTTGATTGTTTATGAACATACAGTAAAGAAAAAAGCTATAATTTATTGAATCCATTCCGCATTTTATAAAAATAACAAGAAACCAGAATTATATTACTAATGAGACCAAATGAGAAACAAATAAGTGATGTTCTTGACCGTGCTATCACGGGAGACGAGGAAGCATTCAGTGTTCTTTATCAGGAGAATGTAAAAAAGATTTATAATTATATTTATTATCGCACTGGCAATGTCCATGACGCGGAAGATCTTACTGCGCGGGTGTTTCAGCGGGCATTAAAACATATTTCGAACTATAAAAAAACAAAAGTGCCTTTTTCTGCATGGTTGTATCGGATTGCCCACAATTTAGTAGCCAACTGGTATCGCGATAATAGTAAGCACAAAAGAGAATTGCCGATTGAGGATCATTCATACATTGAGAGTAAAATTGATGTTCCAGAGAAACAAATTGAGAAGCAGCAAGAGGTAGAGAAATTAATTAAAGCAATCCATTTACTTCCTGGTAATCGTCAGCAGCTTCTTATTTTGAAATATGTAGAGAATATGTCTAACAAGGATGTTGGATTGATTATGGGGAAAAGTGAAGGGGCGATTAAAAGTCTTTATCACAGGACATTAAAAGAATTACGCCGCTATATTGTTGATGGCAGCGAAATTAATTAGGATAAAAAGATGAAGAACAAAATTGATAATTCAAAACTAGAAAACGAATTAAATGGTTTCTTGAATCCTGTTTTACCATCAAGGGATTTTATTAATGAATTGCAAACACGACTAAGGTTGAAAAATCCAGTTGTGGTGGAATATCCGAATTATTTACTTCCAATTGTTTTAGTATCTACCGGATTATTCTTTGGTATTGGAATTATCTGGGGAATAAATAAGATTTTTCGATTGATTTCATCAACTGAGAAAGAATAATAAAATAAGAGGATCTGATTTATTTGGTAGGATATATGACTAAGATAGTTTTTATGGGTTCTCCCCGATACGCGGAGATTATTTTGCGGGAACTTTATGAAAGATTTGATGTCGTAGGTGTCGTTACCCAACCAGATAAAAGAGTAGGGCGCGGGAGATCAATCCAGTCCCCTCCGGTGAAAAACTTTGCGATAAAAATGGGGATTCCTATTCTACAGCCGAAGAAATTGGCAACAGAGGAAGTTAATGATGTTCTCTCAGAATGGGATCCTGACGTAATTATTGTCGCAGCCTATGGAAAGATCCTTCGAACTAAAATCTTGGAATACCCAAGATTCGGATGTGTAAACGTCCATGCTTCATATTTGCCGAGATGGAGGGGTGCATCTCCCATTCAAGCGGCGATTTTAAATGGTGATCAAACCACTGGCATTACAATCATCAAAATGGATGAAGGAATAGACACTGGAGACATAATTACGCAAAAAGAAGTTGAGGTTTCTAAATTTGAAACCGCCGGTTCCTTAACGAAAAAATTAGCAGTAATTGGCGCAAAAACATTGGTTGATATCCTGCCAAGGTATATAGAAGGGAAAATCATTTTAGAAAAGCAATTATCGAATAATGCCACATATGCAGGGATGATCAAGAAACAAGACGGATTATTAGATTTTCAAGGAGGAGCGGAAGAACTTGAAAAGCAAATTAGAGCCTACGATCCATGGCCGATTTGTTACTTTAATTGGAATGGAAAGAATGTGAAAGTATATACTGCAAGAGTTTTAAAAACCCATCACCTTAAACCAGCTCAAAGAGGGATTATTGATAAATATCCCTGCATTGGAACTAAAACCTATGATTTGCAATTAGAAAAGATCCAAATGCCTGGGAAACAAAAAATCGATGGGAAAGTATTTCTCAACGGAGCCCGGGGTTGGGCTGAAAAGAACGGTGAAAGAATAAATAATTAAAAGCAAAGGAATAGAAATGAAAAGTAAATTATCTCTTTCCAACAAGATTGGCGCTATTCTACTAACAGTAATTGTCGTTCCCTCATTACTCATCTCTCTTTTTACAATTCCATTTGAGTTTGTAATTTTTGAATCTGCTAGTTATTATTCGATACTTGAGGATGATGAATACAAAGAAGAATTCCCGCAGGTTATTTCAGCAATTATCACGGATCAATTATTAACTGGTGATGAAAATAGCATACCTGCGATTCTTGAGAATAAGGAATCGCTAAATTCAATTCTCGTAAATTATCTTCCTGATGAATGGGTGAATGGAATATTTAAAGACGTCATCGATCAAGTGATTGCATATCTTAATTTCAAAACCCCATACACATCCATTGAAATTGATATTAACGAACTTAAAAATGCTTTGATTGTAAACAGCTCTTCAATATCTGAAAAACACTTAATTTCATTGGACAATTGTACGGTCGAAGAAAATTCAGAGTTGGTTGGCAAAGAGACAATAGATTTTTATTCCTTACCTTTTTGCAAGCCATCAGAGAAGAACATGAAAATCGTCTCAAGTGCTTTATCTATGATGATTGAAGATAAAGTAAACCAGCTACCTGCGTCGGTCAACTTGCTTGGGGTGATCCCTGGTGGAATGATCTTGGGTGAAAAGACTTTTTATTATTACAGTATTGCTCGATGGATTTTCAGACTGCTGCCATTTGCTACTTTGCTGCTGCTGATTCTGTTGGCATATCTTCTAAAAAATAATAAAAAAATCATGCGAAAATGGAGCGGCATTATTCTCACTGCAATTCCTAGCTTGATTCTAATTAGCTTGTTGGTAATTCTCATAGGTTTTGATCAATTCATCGGTTTGATATTTAATCGCTACTTCTCACAAGTAATAGCTGGCTTTGGTGACGTACTTCTGGGGATGATACAAAAAGTCGGCACTCAGGCTTTGCTGTGGGTGATTGCAGCCTCCGGGTTCGTTCTGCTTTTGGGCTTGGTGTTTCTTTTATTTGCACGATTTACAAAACCTGAAGATAAGATGACTGAGGAAAGTGATCAGGAGACGATTCCAAAAAATGAAGACGCTGCCTCAGAAAAGGAAATCGTGCCAGAGACAATAGAGGAAATTGAAGAAAAAGAAAAATTAGCAAAAAAGAATAATTAGAAAAAACCGGGTAAATGGTAGGCTTATTTAATAAATTCCTGCTTCCATTTATAAATTGTATTTAATGCCTCAATAGGACTTATAGATTCGATATCCAGTTCATCTAATTTATCAAGTAAGGGATTGCTTTCCCTAAACAAAGTGGGTTGTCCAGGGGCGGGTTGTTTGCTAAAAAAGATTGGTTTCTCGCCTTCCTTTTCGAATTGATGTAAAAGATCATTTGCCCGATTGATCACAGGATTGGGGATACCTGCTAACTGAGCAACATGAATCCCATAAGATCTATCACATCCACCTTCAATAATTTTGTGGAGGAAAACAACCTCATTGTCAGATTCGCTGACTGCGACATTGTAATTGCATACTTGGGGAAGGAATTCGGGCATTATAGTTAATTCGTGGTAGTGAGTGGCGAAGAAAGTGCGTGATTTCAGTTTTGGGTGGTTATGAATATATTCAACCACCGCCCAGGCGATAGATAAACCATCATAGGTACTTGTGCCCCTTCCTATTTCGTCGAGGATCAAAAGACTGTGGCTTGAGGCATTATTCAAAATATTTGCCATTTCAACCATCTCGACCATAAAAGTAGATTGACCTGCGTGAATTTCATCTTGTGCGCCGATGCGTGTGAAAATCCGATCAACAATTCCAATCTTAGCAGAAGAAGCGGGTACAAAAGACCCGATTTGTGCGAGTAGTACAATGAGGGCCACCTGCCTTAAATATGTGCTTTTACCACTCATATTGGGACCAGTTATGATATGAATCAAATTATCTTTATCGATCCTTGTGTCATTAGAAATGAATGATCCTGCTTGCAGAGTTTGTTCAACCACAGGGTGCCGGCCGTCTTTGATCTCAAGCGAATTGTCCGCAAGGATTTCGGGACGGTTGTAATTACTCTCTGATGCAATTTCAGCCAGGGAGAGGAACACATCCAATTCTGCAATAAATTTAGCCAAATTCCTGAATTTAAACTGTGATTTTGAAAGTTTTGCACATAAATCCAGGAAAATCTGGTTTTCTAATGACCTAATTTCTTCATCAGCATTTAAAACGATTGATTCGAACTCTTTTAATTCTGGCGTTATAAATCTTTCGGCATTAACGAGTGTTTGTTTGCGAATGTATTCATCAGGAGTTTTTTCTAAATTGCTTTTCGAAATCTCGATATAATAACCAAACACTTTGTTGTAACTGACTTTGAGAGTCCTAATTCCATGCTTTTCTTTTTCCCTTTTTTCTAAATTTGCGATCCATTCCCGGGCGTGCTTTGATGCGTTCGTCATTTCATCTAAAGCAGCTGAAAAACCCTCTTTGATAACGCCTGTCTGCTGCAGAGTAGCTGGTGGTTCATCTGAGATTGATTCATTTAAAAGTGCCAATTCAGGCTCACATAATTCAAGCTGAGTATTATTGATATTGACCAAGGAAATATTCTCTTTCAAAATTGACAAAACCTTTGGGGCTTTCGTTAGCGTTTCACGCAGAGATACTAAATCACGAGGTGTTGAGTGGTATGTATTTATGCGGTTGGAGATTCGTTCAATATCAGAGAAATTTTTGATATGTTTTTGCAGCTCAATTTTAAGAAGGCCGTTATTGAAAAATAAATCAACAGCATCCAGGCGTTCATTAATCGAATTAGCATTTGTCAGGGGTTGGTTGACCCATTGATAAATACATCTTTTCCCCATAGGTGTAACCGTTCTGTCGATGACACTTAATAAAGATCCTTTTTCATCAGTCCCGCGAAGAGTTTCCGTGAGTTCAAGGTTCCTTCTTGTTGATTGGTCCAATATCATAAAATCATCTAATGAATATGTGTTAGGTGTTTTGATTGAATCAACGACGGAAGAATCTGTTTCTTGTAAATAAATTAATAATCCTCCTAACGCACTTACAGCGTATGGTTTATCTCGTAACCCAAACCCATCCAAAACGGTAATTCCAAATACCTGTTTGATCTTATTTTCACATTTGCTAAATTCGAATTTCCAGTCTGGTAAAGTGGTCACATGATACTTATTAAACAATTTGAAAGAAATTGACTCAGAGAAAATGATCTCAGCGGGATTGATGCGGCTAATCTCTGCGTGTAGTTTATTGAAGTTAGAATCATCAGAAAATTCAGTGACTCCTGAATCTCCAGTAGAAATATCTAAGAAGGCGAGGCCAATTTGATTTTCGGCACTGAAAATGGAGAGCAGGAAATTATTTTTATCCGATTTTATCAATCCCCGTTCAATTACAGTTCCTGGTGTAATAACTCTAATTACTTCCCGGGGAAATAACCCTTTCTGTGGGTGTTGACCGATTTGTTCACAAATTGCCACATGATATCCTTTGTCGATCAATTTACCAACGTAATTATCAGCTGCATGGTATGGTATCCCTGCCATTGGGATACGCTGGTTCTTTGACACTTTTCGGGAAGTTAGTACTATATCCAAAACCCTTGATGTAATTTCAGCGTCATTATCAAATGTTTCGTAAAAATCACCTAGACGAAAAAACAGGATCGCATTCGGATAGTTCTTTTTAATATTCAAGTATTGAGTTCTAACTGGAGTTGTTTTTAGGGCTGACATTTGAATGGGTTTCTTTCCAAACTATAATTCTGGCTCAAATTCCAGATCTATATCGCGGGTTGTTTCAAAGGCAATGTCGCTAAATGGATTTTCTTGAGCAGCAATAATTGCGTAGTTTTTTATAAGTTCTAGTAATGACAGGAAAGTGATAACAATGTTCAATCTGGACCCGTCATTCTCAATAAATTTTGAAAAACCTACTTTTGGATGCATCTGCATGAAGCTTTTTATTTCATTAATACGATTTCTAATCGTCAAAGCTGTTATCGTAACGACATCGCTCATTGGTGTTTCATGCTCGTGTGAAAAATACGCATCCATTAATATGTCGATAAGATCGTAAACTCCTAATTCTGACATATCAAGATGTTCAATAACCATGGGGGGAGCTGATACCCGATAATATGATCTTAAACCATTTTCCTGGCGGAAATTTAACCAGGTGGCAGCATTCTTAAATATTTTATATTCAAGCAGTTGTTTTGCGAGTTGGTCACCGATATCTTCTTGGGATTCTTCATCAAAATTTTGTTGAGAAGGTAGTAAAATTGATGACTTGATAAGAACTAATTTTGCCCCAATAACGAGAAATGCAGAAACTTCAACCGGATCTTGATCAGACAAATTTTGCAGATAATTTAAATATTGGTCAGTTACTCTTGCGAGAGATAGTTTGGTAATATCTAGTTCAGCAGTCTCAATTAATTGTAATAAAAGGTCCAAAGGGCCTTCGTATACATCTGTTGAAATTTTATAATTGAATGACGCCTGCCAGAGTGAGGGTAAAGCCATGAGCGCAATTATAGCAGAATGGTATTATTTTCAATAGCTTCTACAACAAAGAATAATCATGGATCGAATATGAAAAAGAAGTTAAAAAAACTTAAAAGTCAAAAAGAATTAATGGAAAGGGTGGGGATTCAATTTGACGATATTCTTTTATTGACCCGATCATTAACCCATCGATCCTACTTAAATGAACACCCGGAAGCATTGGAAGATAACGAGAGGTTGGAATTCCTTGGTGATGCGGTTCTTGATTTTTTAGTAGGGGAATGGTTATATAACCGCTTTCCTGAAATGGAGGAGGGGGATCTTACTCAAATGAGATCGGCTTTTGTTCAAACAAACCAATTAGCAGAATTTGCAAAAAAGATTAGGTTGGAAAATGCAATCCGGCTGGGGCGTGGGGAGGTTAAATCAGGCGGAAAACTCAGAAAAACGCTCCTTTGTGATGTTTTTGAAGCTTTTATTGGAGCGATGTTATTGGACCAGGGGATTAGTACAGTTAAGAATTTCGTATATCCATTGTTGGAGGGCGCAGTCGACGAAATTATTGAGCAGCATAAGAACGAAGATCCAAAATCGCGGCTGCAGGAGTGGGCGCAAGCACATGGATACCATCCACCAAAATACCGTACAATTAAAGTCTCAGGCCCTGATCACGATAAGATTTTTGAGGTCGAAGCATGGGTAAATGATATGGTAACGAGTGTAGGAAAGGCAAAAAGTAAGCAAGCAGCTGAAAAAATAGCTGCGAGAACAATGCTGGAATCAATAGAAAAAGATAATAATAATTATGTCTAAACATCTCATTTCCTTGGAACTTCAAGGATACAAAACATTCGCCTTGAAAACTGAATTTCAGTTTCCTGCACAGCTAACTGCGATTGTGGGACCAAATGGGTCGGGTAAATCGAATATTGCAGACGCGATTCGATGGGTTCTTGGAGAACAGGCATACAGTCTTCTGCGTGGAAAGAAAACAGTTGATATGATTTTTTCGGGCTCAGAACAGCGCCCGCGAGCTTCAATGGCAGCTGTATCAATTACCTTTGATAACCGCTCTGAATGGCTGCCGATTGAATATTCTGAGGTCAAAGTCACACGTAGGGCCTACAGAAATGGGGAGAATGAGTACCTGATAAATAACAAGCGTGTCAGATTGAAAGAGATCAATGAACTTCTCGCAAATTCTGGTCTAGCAGAGAGAAACTATACAGTCATTGGGCAGGGATTAGTGGACTCTGCTCTCAGTTTGCGTCCTGAAGATAGGCGCCGGTTTTTTGAGGAAGCTGCAGGGATTGGCTTGTACCGTTCTCGGAGGGGAGAAGCTATCCAAAAATTGGATAAAACCCGAAGGAATAATGAGCGGATTAACGATATTCTCATAGAATTAAACCCAAGAATTCGCTCGTTAGAAAAACAGCAGGAAAAGACAATCGCATATCTGCAGATTGACACTGATCTCAAACTTCTTCTGAAAGATTGGTATGGGTATCATTGGCACACAACGCAAACAAATCTAGAAAAGGCAATTGCTTTCAACGCACAGCAGCAGATTAAACTGGACAAGAGCAGGGATGTAAAACTAGGACTTGAGAAGAAGTTAGAAGAATCTCAGGGTTCTTTGCAAGAGAAACGCGGAAAGCTCTCTGAATTTCATTTGCACTTGTCCAAATTGCATGTTGAAAAAGAAAATGATATGCGCCAACTGGCAGTACTGGAAGAAAGAAAGAATTCGCAAAAATCGCAAATTATTACGGTTGAGAACACAATAAGCAATGCAAAAGATAAAAAAATGCTTCTTGAAGACGAAATTGCAGAGTTAAATGAACAAAGTAAAGCAGACCAGTTGGAATTTAAAACAACTGAAGAATCTCTGGTAAGTGCTAAAGATTTACTTAAGCAGCGGCTCGATCAGCGTTCAGAAAAAAACACTTCAATTTTCAACAATGAGAATGAGCTAAATAGGAGTCAACAGGAATTACTTCGGCTAAAGACATTGATTGAAGGGTTGAAACGACAGGTAAATCTCCAATCTTCTGATGCGGAAAAAATAAAGTTGACCTCTGAAGAAACTCAAGAAACTCAACAAATAGCAAAGGTTGAGTTAGGAAAATTACACGAACAAAAAAATAACCTCACACAAGAAATAAAAACGATTGATGATGAGATATCCTTACTCAATGAAACACTTCATGCAGCCGTGAATGGAATTAACGAAACATATCAGCAAAAACAGAGGAGTGATCAACATCTCACAAAATTGAAATCCGATTTTAATCTTATTGTTGAAGCGGAAGAAGCAATGGCTGGTTTTTCTTCTGGGGCAAAAGGTGTTTTTGAGGCAGTTCGCAAAGGTAAGCTCACCGGAAAATTCTCGCTTTTAATGGATTATCTCGATGTTCCAAGAGAATTTGAAATAGCGGTTGCTGCTGTATTGGGGTCTGCGATAGAAGGAATAGTTGTGAATTCCGATTCAGACATTGAAAGAGCTCTGGATTATATAAAAACAACAAAAGCTCCTCGAACTGTTTTAGTGGTCAATAAAGAGCCCGCTTTTCACTTAGAGAAGGGGAACATCACGGGAAACTATACGATTGCATCAGAATTGGTGTCCACTAATGAAAGATTTGAGCCGTTTATAAATAATCTTTTATCGAGTTCTTTGATAGTTGAAAACCGTCAGTCCGCAGCGGATTTAGTGTCAAAATTACCTCAAGGGTATCGAGTTGTCACCAAAGACGGTGAAGTATATGCCTCAGACCAAACGATAACTGCTGGAAAAGAATCAAGAGTGCGATCATTTACACGGAAAAGAGAGAAACAGGCGCTTACTGTTGAAATTGAAACTTCAAATAATGTGCTTACACAAATTTCAGAGTCTTTGGATCAAAGTGAAATTAAGAAGAAAGAAATTCAGCGGAATCTTGAGGAATTTACTGATAAGTGGAATAATGCAGACAAAGAAAAAAACCGAATATCACTTGAAATACATAAATTGGAAATTGAGAAGGATCAACGGGAAAAACAATTGGGAAGCGAGAACGACCGCTTAGAAAAATTATTGAAAAGTGTTAAAGAAGGAGAGTCAAATATTTTTGAATTAGAGAAAAAGACTCTTAATCTTGAAAAAATAATTAAAACGCAAAAGGATAAAATAGAAAATCTTTATAACAGTCTAAAAGAACTTTTGGTAGAAGAATTGCGCTCCAAAGTCACATCTCTTACGTCAAAACATGCCGTAGCACGCCAGATCGTAGGGGATAGCAATAAGCGCATACGAGAAAAAGAAGATCTTCTATTTGCCATTCAAGAATCGGCTGATAAAAATGAAAATGATCGAATTGGATTGGAAAATCAATTAGAAAATATTGGCAAAGAAATAAGCATAATCAAGAGCGCTAATGGAGAGACATCCGAAGAAATTAATATTCTGGCGGAAGATACTAATACTCTTGAAACAATAGTTGAGAACGAGATTACAAACCAGAGTAAATTCTTGGAGGAAGTAGATAATTCTCGAAGAAAATATGCCGTCACTGAACGCCATAAACTTCAAGCACAAATGAGAGTAGAGAAGCTGCGCGACAAAATTGAAGGGCTTCAGAAGAAAATTAGCGGGGATTTTGGAATTCTAATGGAAAGTGAAGAGGAGAATTCTACTTATGGGCCAAAACCGCTGCCTTTTAGCGGAATAGTAGCGAGTTTACCGAAATTAGAAGATTTGCCCGAGAATCTTGCTGATCAAATAAGCCAGCAGCGTTCACAGTTGCGGCGATTGGGCCCAATAAATCCAATTGCAAAGGAAGAGTATGAGGAAGTAAATAATCGGTATCAATTCCTGTCAGAACAATTACAGGATTTAGAGAAAGCGGAGGTAGATCTCCGATCCGTGGTAGATGAACTCGATGGAATTATGAAAAAAGAATTCCTGAAAACCTTTAACAAGGTGGAAATAGAATTCAAGAAGATTTTTTCACAATTATTCAATGGTGGGGAAGCAAAATTGATTATTGAAGATGAGGAGAATCTCCTGAATAGCGGAATTGATATTGAAGCCACGCTGCCTGGCAGGCGAAAGCAGGAATTAGTGCTATTATCAGGGGGCGAAAGAAGTCTGACGGCAGTCGCTTTAATATTTTCCCTTTTAAAGATATCTCCTACTCCTTTCTGTATTCTAGATGAGATTGATGCAATGTTAGACGAGTCTAACGTAGTGCGAGTTGGTGAATTGTTAAAAGAATTGAGTGACAACACACAATTTATTGTCATCACCCACAACAGAAACACTGTCCAACTTGCAGACATCCTTTATGGGGTAACAATGGGAAAAGATTCTGTCAGTCAGGTGATTAGCTTGAAGTTGGATGAACTGACGGATGAAATGGTTCATTAAAATCGAGGCTGATTTTTATCAGCCTCGATGTTTTTAATTTGCTGGGGTTTCTTCAAATAGAGCGGGCTTGTCTGGCACAATGTCTTTCCATACATCATTTATTGATATTTCAGTGCTTTCTTTAATCCCGGTAAACCATTCTTCAAAGAAAATGTTTTTATTGTTTTCATAGTCTGCCTGGCTGAGCGGGCGAATACCCTTATCTATAAGCTGAATAATATGCCATCCAAACTGTGTTTCAACCGGGTCACTGATCTGGCCGATCTTTAAATCAAAGGCTGCTTCTTCAAATTCAGTGACCATTTGACCGCGAGTGAACCATCTGAGGTCACCTCCGTTGTCCTTGTTGCTGGTATCAAGCGAAACGTCCGCTGCAACAGCATTCCATTCTTCCTCTTCAAGGCGTTCCAAAACAGAAATTGCTTCAGCTGTTGCCGATACTAAGATATGGCGTGCCCAGACCTGCTCCTGTTCTAAAGGAACGTCTGCAGCCACAGCGTCACGCACTTTCTGCTTCATGAGAAAGTGATAGATGTATTTGCGCAGATTTGTTTCACTGACCTCAATCGCTTCCAGTTCACCCAGGTATTGATTAAGTTCTGTCTGGAACATTTCCTCAGTATAGGGAGTTGCAGTTGGGCCGGGAGTTTGCGTGAGCGCGGTTATTGTTGGCGATGGTTCTATAGTTGGTTCTGTGGTTGGTTCAACGGGTGTGTCTTCACCAACATCGCTTTCGTCTTCCCCGTTTTCAACTTTCTCTATTTCGGTTTCATCAATGCCTGGTGTTGCAGTGCTTCCAAGGATTGCTTCCTGTGTTTTGGATGCAGTAGGTGTTGCATAAACGCTGGGTTGAATTTCAGGTGTTGGCGTTCCATCGGGGAAGTAGTTGAAGAGTTGTTGCATAAGAGCATCAATTTCACTCTCGCTTACATCAATCCCCATATCTACCCCCTGCATTGCGATAATTTCATCGTCGATTATATTGTTAAGTACCATTTCGCCGAACAATTCGACATCGTCGAGTATATCCACAATTTGCTGAAGCTGTGGCTCAAAATAATCTGCCGCGGTGGGATCCTCACTTAAAAGCTCGTACTGTGCATAGAACATTTGGAATTGCTGTATATAAGAATTGCGTTCTAGTCGTACACGCGCTTCAAAATATTCGTTATTAACTTTCTGCCCGGCTATTTTTGCAACCGGGATAAAGTTTTTAAAAACTGTCGCTCTAAGGACAGCATATCCGACCATACTAAGTATCAGCGCTGCGGTGATGATAAAACCGATCAAGATCAGTTTGGTTTTATTTTTTTCTTTTACGGCGCGGATGCGTGGGTTGGTTTTTGTTTCATCTTTTTTTCGTGGAGACATTTTTACTCCATTTGTTTTTAACGGATCTTTTCTTCCCATGTGCCGCCAGTGAATGGCAGCAAGGCTATATGCCTCGCACGTTTAATTTCCCGGGCAACAGCGCGCTGATGTTTTGCGCATGTGCCAGTTTGGCGCCGTGGCCTGATTTTGCCTTCTTCAGTAGTAAGTTTTCTTAAAACTGTTGTATTCTTGTAATTAATTACCAGTGTTTTATCCGAACAAAATTGGCAGTATCTTGGTTTTCGTACATAGCGTGTTTTGAACCGCCGTTTTGGTCTTTGTCCGGAGCTTCCATTACTGGCACTTCGATTGGTTTCTTCTGCCATATTAACTCCTAAATTTTGGATGACCGGCTAATTAGCCGGTCGATGATTATTATTTTGCGACAATCATGTGTCGCATAACGGGTTCGAGAATTGTTAAGTTCCTATCTAATTCAGCAATCGATGTGGGGAGCATTGAAACATCAAGAAGGTAATATATTCCTTCGTTTTGCTTTTGGATCTGATATGAAAGGCGGCGTTTGCCCCATTTGTCGATCTTGTCAATGTTTCCATCACCAGCTGTGATCCAACCTTTGATGCGATCTAATGACTGTTCGATTGCCTCGTCATCCAGATCAGGATGGATAATAATAACTAATTCGTAATTATGCATTAAGGATTCCTCCTTTCCTTGGGTATGCCCTTGAAAAACACGTGGATGTGATCTCAAAGGCGGAAAGGTAACCAATTCTGGTTAACTTACCGAAAAGTAGTTTAACACAAAGAAAGCTTTTTGGGTAGGAAAAATCCTATATAATTTTAGTTATAAAACAAACTTATTGTGGAGGAAAAATGAAAACCGAGATCTTGTATCGCCCATCATATTCAATGGCTAAGGTAGCTTTAGATTCAAATGAAAATATATCGGTAGAATCCGGGGCTATGGTTGGTATGTCATCTAATATTAAAGTAGAAACCAAAATGAAAGGTGGTTTATTCAAGTCCCTCGCACGATCTGTCCTAGGCGGGGAATCGTTTTTCATAAATACATACTTGGCATCAGGTGGGAGCGGAGAATTAATGCTCTCCCCAGCGCTGCCGGGGGACGTGTTTACATTTGATATGACCGGGGAAACATACCTCGTCCAATCCGGGTCATTCCTTGCTTCTAACGAAGGGGTAACGACTGACACCAAATGGGGAGGGGCAAAAACATTTTTTGGCGGAGAAGGATTGATTATGCTGCGCTGTGCTGGGACTGGTACCCTTATCTTATCAAGTTACGGCGCCATCCATGAATTAGATTTGGAAAAGGGAGAATCTTATACTGTAGATACCGGGCATTTAGTCGCCTTCTCTGAAGATATTGGGTTTAAAGTACGCGCTATCGGAGGATTAAAATCAACAATTTTTGGAGGGGAAGGATTGGTTGTTGATCTTACTGGTCCCGGAAAAGTACTTTTGCAAACCCGAAGTGTGGGCGCTTTTCTGGACTGGCTTCTCCCTCGGCTGCCAAAACCTTCTTCAAACAGCGGCGGGCGGATATCTATTGGTTAATACAAGAAGATCATTAAAATAAATAATAACAGGGATGCAAATGCGACAATCATTAACTCCATTTTTTGAACCTGCAAGTGTAGCTGTTGTCGGCGCTTCGAAAAACCCCAATAAATTAAGCAACGGGATTGTAAAAAATTTATTGGCATATGGATATGGCGGTACATTGGTTGCCGTCAATCCCAAGGAAAAAGAGATCCTCGGCTTGAAATGTTACGCGAGCATTTTAGATGTAAAAGGCCCGATTGATCTTGCCGTGATCATACTCCCCGTGAAATACATCGCTGGAGTAATCACGGATTGCGGGAAGAAAGGGGTGAAAGCGGTTACTGTTATATCTGGGGGGTTCAAAGAGGTAGGCGAGGATGGCGCGGCCTTGGAAAAAGAGCTCATCAAAATCTGTGAGAAATACCACATGCGCATGATTGGCCCGAACTGCGTAGGAACAATGAATCTCAAAACAGGATTGAATACGACCTTTATTCGCGGAATTCCCGCCGTGGGTGGAATTGGCTTCATTTCCCAATCCGGTGCAGTCTGTGGTGGTGTGGTGGATCATGTCATACATTTAGGGATTGGATTCTCGCATTTCTTGAGTTTGGGAAATGAAGCCAATGTGTCTGAGACAGATATGATCGAATATTTGGCGGATGATAAGGATACAACGGTTATTGCTGCCTATATCGAAGGAGTGGTAGATGGCGGGCGATTTATACGAGTTGCCCGTGATGTGACACGGATAAAACCAATCGTTGTGCTCAAAGCGGGCAGAAGCGTAGAAGGCGCAAAAGCAGTTTCATCGCACACAGGTTCACTGGCTGGGTCACACGCTGCATACACAGCCGCATTTACTCAAAGCGGGATGATTGAGGTGCGTACAATCCAGGATTTGTTAAACTGTTCAATGGCTTTGGATTGGCTTAAGCCGCCTGGCGGGAATAGGGCGGTCATAGTGACTAACTCAGGCGGTCCAGCGGCATTGGCGTCAGACATTTTTTCTGAAAACAACATTACTCTGGCTGAATTATCAACAACCACACAGAGTATGCTGAAGGAGAAATTAAATCCTTCAGCGCAAGTGGCTAACCCAGTGGATATGCTGGGAGGTGCAGCGGAAGATGAATATGCTCATGCCCTCAAACAAGCGCTGCAGGATGAGGGCGTTGATATGGCGCTTGCGATACTTGTTCCACAGTCGCTGGTGGATCCAGTCAAGATCGCGGAGGCAATTATCGATGCGTCCAAACACACTGACAAACCGATCATCGCCTGTCTGATGGGCTACGCGAGCATACAGGAAGCTCGCGATCACCTTCACGCAAATAAGATCCCCATGATCGATTATCCGTCTCAGGCAGGTGTTATGTTTGGCGCTCTGCTCAAGCATGAAAAGAATTTACATAGAAGCGCGAGAGTTACCGGGGAAAAAGAGAGTTCTAAAAAGGAAAATGTACTTTCAATATTGAATAAGTACCCTGATCTCAAGTTGTGGGGGGAGCATCGCACTCGTGATGTGTTGGGTGCGTGCGGCATTCCTCTTGTAGCGGGCCAATTGGTAAACAAGGTGGAAGATGCGCTAATTTCTGCAGATGTGTTTGGTTACCCGGTAGTGTTAAAAGGCGCTTCAAAAGATGTACTGCATAAATCAGATGCGCAGGCTGTGGCTGTAAACATTAAAAATGGCAATGAGCTAAAAGACGTATATCAGCGCATCATCGATAATATGGTGCGGGTAAACCCGGGTGCGGTTATTGACGGAATACTGGTTGAGAAAATGGCTGCTGAAGGCAAAGAGGTTATCATTGGCATGAAACGGGACACCAGCTTTGGGCCGTTGATCATGTTTGGGATGGGCGGAGTCTTTGTTGAACTGTTTGAAGATGTGGCTTTCAGAGTTGCGCCGCTGACGCCGGAAGATGCGGCAGAGATGATAAAAAGCACAAAGGCATACCAATTATTAAATGGATGGCGGGGTGAGGAAACCTATCATATCGGCGCGATCCAAGACGTGATCATCAAGATTAGCCAGTTAGCGGTTGACTTTCCCCAGATCAGTGAGATTGAGATAAACCCGCTGCGCGTGTTTCCGGATGGACGGGGTGCGCTTGCACTGGATTGCAGAATGATCTTAAACTAGGTATTTTGCATGTCTAAGAGACCTACGTATGAAATTGATATCAAGGGTGACATCAATCGATTTGATGAGCGCGATATGCTTTTTGCCCGGCAGGACTTGATTCGCTCTTTTGGGATCGATAGTGAACAATATAAGCAACACTTCGCTCAACATCCGAGTGCGGAAAAGTTCCACACCAGGTTGAGTGTGAAAGCGCCATTAGGCGGATTGAATCCATCGGACGCGCCCATGTTCCGTGCGCAGTTTAAGTTGATCGATATGATTGGCGCGGAATCGATCGTTGCTGGAGAACCGGCTGGGGAAAAAGAAAATTTCACCCCTGAACGGGTACGTCAGAAAATTAAACAAACCGCACGCATATACGGTGCAGATTTGGTGGGAGTGGGGCCTTTACGGCAGGAATGGGTCTACAGCCATGTGGGCTCCACGGGGGGGAATCAACCAGAATATGAACCCTGGGGAACAGCGATTGATCTCAGTGAACATTCAAGCGCGATCGCAATGGGATTTCACATGGATCTAGACCTACTGAGGTCAGCGCCATATTTTCCAACACTGCTTGCATCTGCTCAGGCATATGAGAAGAGTGCTTGGACAGCGATACGGCTGGCCGAATATATTCGCCAGTTAGGATATTCCGCACGTGCACATCATTTTAGCAATTATCAAGTCCTGGTCGTTCCGGTCGCTGTGGATTGTGGTTTAGGGGAATTATCACGGGCGGGATATTTGCTTACCAAAGAATATGGTCTGGGTGTGCGCATATCTGTCGTTACAACGGATATACCATTAGCGCATGATCAACCGGTTGATATTGGTGTGCAGTCCTTTTGCGAGCAGTGTATCATTTGTGCGGAAGAATGCCCATCCGGCGCAATTCCATTGGGTGAAAAAACACTTCATAATGGGCTTCTGAAATGGAAACTAGACGAGAACAAGTGTTATTCCTACTGGCATGTAAACGGGACAGACTGCGGTATCTGTATGGCAGTTTGCCCATGGACAAAACCACGCACACTCTTCCATCGATTGAACGCTGAAATTGCGTCGCTCAAAGGGCCGCATCAAGGGCTTATGGCAAAGGCGGAACGTGCAATCTATGGTAAATATAAACCTGCGCCGCTGCCAGATTACATTGATATTCATAAAAAAAGAAAATAAACAGAACGGTGAACGGGGGCTGATCACAAGAAGCAGGAAATGCTCAATAAAATAGCGGATTTTCTATAAGCGAAAGAGAAATACTTCTCCCATTCACAAATCCATGGGGTTGCGCGTAGCCAATATAGCTAATAAGGTAAGTAGAAAAAACACATCACGCTTAATACCTCAAAACTTTGATCATCAAAAAACTGGAAAAGTATAGGAGTTATAGCTCTTTATAATTGCCGGTTTTATGAGGCAGGCTGAAGCTGATAAAGAAAGTAGAACAGTTTATTTCAAAGGGAGAAAATAAATTATTCTGATTAAAGAATCAATATAAGCACTATCAACAAAAAAAGTGGTGCAACCTTATAAGTAATCCTGTTTTCTTTCTAAGAGAATAGTTGTAAGAAATCCGTGCAATTTATTAATTCTTAAAAGAAATCAGATGTTACAGAAAATATTCTTTAAGAGTTGGTTTTTACAAGGCTTCTTTTCGATAGATTCAGCGAAGAGGTTAAAAGTTTTCTATAAGAGTACGTTGTGGAAACCATGTAGTAAAACGGGCAGGGAGGGTAGCAGCTTGGTTATTACACCACCCCGGTGCTTTTGTTCTTTTTCTCGCGCTTTAACTTCCGTTTTTCTTTAATAGTAAGCATTGGTTTTTTCTTTTGTTCTTTTTTCCTTTTATCTTTTTTTCCAGTGTCGCCCATATCAATTTCTCCTAAATAAATCATTATAAATATTCTTTATTAAAGAATATCACTAAACTCACAAAAGAAGAAATTAAAAATCAAGTATTTTCTCAACCTTAATGGTATTAATTTGGATAATCCCCACTTATTTATAGCAATCGTGCTTTGGTTGTCTCCCTCGGCATGAAGGTGTAAAAGGAATCCTTCCACTGCCTTTTGATAGGTCAACGCTAGAGTCTTCTGGTTCATAATAAATCTCCTTTTCATGAACCGCAGACCCTTGCACTCCTTTCATCAACAGATATATCCGCTGGTTTTCGTTTTTTTCAACTCTTTTGGCAATCAGGTGAACAAAAAACGTATTTTGTTTCTAATGCATTATTTCATATAATAGGTTTAAGGGAAATTGCATCCCGGTATCGCTCTCATGCCCTATGAAAACGAAAATCGAACCTTATAGGATCATCCATCAGGAGGAACACTATGTTTGAAAATAATATCTTCCGACTACCATTAGCAGTGAAGGTGCTGCTGGCAGTATCGCTGGCCTGCTGCCTGACCAGCTGCACAACAATAACAGTAGACTGCAACGTACCTGACCTGATCCATGCAATCAACACTGCAAATACAAATCCAGCCCACAGCACGCTTGAGTTGGCGTCCGGCTGCACGTACACGCTGACAGCAAAGGATAACACAGCTACCTCTTTTTTCGGTGGCACCACCTTTGAATACGGGGATAACGGCTTACCTCAAATAACTACTCCAATTACCATCAATGGCAACAATGCCACCATCATCCGGGCAAGTGGCGCGCCGGATTTCCGCTTCTTTTTCATCACGGATACAGGCAGCCTGACGATCAACGATCTGACACTCGAAAACGGATTCGCGGATGCATCCTTGCCGGGTGGCGGATACAGCAGAGGTCCGGGTTCTGGCGGCGCCATTTATAGCCGCAGCTACCTGGAAGTTAATAACTCTACTCTGCAAGGCAATCAAGCGGGCGCTAATGGTGGGGCCATTTTCACCTCTGGCACCACCACAACGCAAATCAATGGCTCTACGATCCAAGATAACGACGCTCCGCTTGGTGGAGGGGTTTTTATCTGTAGTAGTAAGGGGTTGCTTTCGGTAGATAATAGCGAGATTTCCAATAATAGCGCGATCAACTTGGGTGGAGGTATCAACCTGCAATACGGCGCTGAATTGATCATCAACGCCAGCCTTATCGCTTCCAACCACTCCGGTAGACACGGCGGCGGGATCTTCAAAGATAAGGGTTGGGACCGTCTTCCAACCACCATCACTGGCACCACCTTCCAGGACAATACTGCAGATTGGAGCGGCGGAGGAGTCTTCATCTTGCGCACCCCACTTACAATTTCGGATTCCCAATTCAGCAATAACCAGGCGGATGAGTATGGAGGTGGCCTGGGATACCAGAATAATTCTACCGAAACAGTTCTAATTTCAAACACTACTTTTGATGGCAATTCTGCCACATGGGATGGCGGTGCTATCCACTTCTCCGGCGAATTAATGTCTATCAGCGGCAGCACTATACAAAATAACAGTGCCGAAAATGGCGCAGGAATTCATAATGGACCAGCAGACTATACTAAATACGTTATCAGAGCTGATACCACCCTCATCATCACCAGCAGTACCGTCCAGGAGAACATAGCCAGCGAGAATGGCGGTGGCGCTTTCAATGAAGGTGTTATGACCTGCGGAGAAAGCAACTTCGTTGCTAATGAATCCTCAACGCTTGGCGGCGGCATCCATAATACCGGTGAGGTAGAAGTTCTCGGCTGCACATTCGATAAGAACAAAACCGGTGAAGATGGCGGGGGAATCAACAGCGACAATATTGCCGAAATTCGAGGTTCTGACTTTACCAATAACACATCCAAGCGCGGAGGCGGCTTCGCATCCATAGGTGGCGATGCAGAAATCAGCCAAAGCACCTTTATGAACAACTCGGCCTCAGATCGAGGCGGCGCAATATTCAACTTTGGCGCCATCCCTGGATCATCACCGATGGAGGTCGAGAACTGCGAGATCATAGATAACACCGCGCCCTTCGGCGGCGGGATCGCATCCAGTGTGGGAGATACCAAGATTGTGGAAAGCACCCTCTCTAGAAACATCGCCTCCAAAGATGGCGGCGGTATCTACAACGATGGATTGATGACGCTTATCCAAAGCACACTCTCTGGAAACGAGGCATCCGCTTTCGGTGGGGGCATTCAAAACATGGAAACGATTATTGTGCAGGAAAGCACCTTTTCGGGAAACACTGCTCGCAGGGGCGGCGGGCTAGCTTCAGATGAGGGGGATACGACGCTCACCAATAATACTTTCTCGGCCAATACGGCAACTGATTCAGGCGGCGGACTTTATAGTTCAAGCCCTGGTGGGAGTATACAGGCAAGCCATATTACTGTTGCATTCAACAACGCGGCTGACGGTGGCGGTGTCGCCATCAGCGGCGGATCGCTGGGGATTAAGAATTCGATTGTCGGGATGAATGCTTCCGGCGGAGATTGCAGCATTTCCGCCGGCGGCTTTTCGAGCATTGCCGAAAACATCAACAGCGACGGCAGCTGCCCCGGGTTCACGCTAAAGGATGACCCACTTCTGAAAGTTCTGGCTAATTACGGCGGTCCGACCGAAACGCACGCGTTACAATCTGACAGTCCTGCGATTGACGCAGCCCCGGATTGCACCGCGATCGGCGGTGCAGCCGTGACCATTGACCAGCGCGGCTTATCGCGGCCCGGCGGCCCTGTCTGCGACCTGGGCGCCTATGAGGATGAAACCGGTAACCCGGTGCCGTCCTTACCTTATATTATTTTCCAGAGCACATTGGATTGCCGTCTGGAACCGGCCAGCAGCTCCGCTGCCATCACTTCTTTCCAGCCGAATGAAACTGCCGAAGTGGTCGGCAGGAACATCAACCTGACCTGGTACCAGGTCGCGCCGGATGGGCTGGAGGATCTCTGCTGGGTGTGGGCTGGCGGAGTGACATTTATCGGCGATCTGGACACTGTGGAGATCATTCCCTCCAAAGCCCCTGTTGAGGAAGAGAAACCAGAAGAAGAAGGTGAGGAACCTTCACCCTCCCAGCCCGGCTGCACGGTTCGGAAACCGGATGGCGCGCTGGTATGCCAGGTACCCTGTCCGCCAAATGCTGTCCCGGGCGATCCCTGCACGCCGTAGAAGCATCTCATATCTATCAAGTTATAAAAGCGTAATGGACACGCAAGATGTCCATTACGCTCGATATTTTTGGATTACTCTTGCCGGGGTGAGAGGGATCGCGACGCCGCAGGCTAGTACCTTTAGGTAAACCTCCGACCTCTTGCACCCCATTCATCAGCAGAACAGTCCACACTGTATCACAGCGTCCATTGTGTCCACACAGTACACAAAATAAAGAAAAAACTGTCCATTATGTCCATTGTTTCCACAGGGGTTGCATCTAAGAAAGCGTCTGTCAAGTATTTATA
The DNA here is from genome assembly GCA_965195205.1 of uncultured Pelolinea sp. Classification (GTDB taxonomy): domain Bacteria; phylum Chloroflexota; class Anaerolineae; order Anaerolineales; family Anaerolineaceae; genus Pelolinea. Next base: position 54,521 of record CBDAFG010000036.1, read on the forward strand.
TATAAATGAACTCCTTTATTAAGGTTGTTTACAAGGCAATTTTAAACCGATGCATCTAACCGTGCTCAACATGGATTTTTCTTTCAGGCAGGTTCTCTTGTAACCAGGCACACTATATAATCCGGTCTGCCCTGGGTCCTCATCACACGATCGGTCTCTTTCCACCAGCAATCCGGTCAGGTTCCCAGGGCATCAAGTTTTTATTGCCCGTAGTTCTCTTGATAGGGTTGATACCTTTTCCACATGTAGTAAATCACAGTCAACAGCCGCCGTGCCACATACTACAAATGGAAATCAAAATATAAGGGCTTGATCCATCCGCTATAATTATTACAGTATACAAAAGCAGGCATAGAATGATAACTTCACTTGAATTCTGGACGCATGTGGGAAAATGGAGTCTGGTTGGCGCTGCTGGATTCACTCTTTTGCTAATGCTTGCGAGTGTTACAAAAGCGTTCCAATTGGCACGCGACGAAGAGGGACGGTGGCGAAAACCCATGCCGCTGGGCGGTTGGATAGTTATGGCGGGATTTATCTTGACTATCTTCCTTTTCTTGATCGCTTCAGCTTATTTCGGACTTCACATGAAGGGAATGAATCCATCATTTTGGACCCTGTGGCTGATGAATTTCCTGATCTTCTTCACACTATTGCTATTCGACACCTTCATAATTGATATTCTAATACTGGTCCTTTGGCATCCAGCTTTTCTGAAACTGCCGGATATGGATGTCCATACAAGCATTTCTTTTCATCTTAAAACGATGCTTTTCGGGACAATTTTTAGCATTGTGACCTCATTTATCGGTTCGCTGGCTGCCTGGTTGATATTCTTCTAACCTCGAAAGTGTCTACTTATGAATGGTACTAAATTTGGGGGCTTGACACTATTTTAGGGGAGCCTTACCCACCCAAAATCAGGAAAGGCGACTTGATACTTGAATCCAGCTATCATGTTTGTTTTGAATTAGATTTAATATGTTCTTTGAGAATTTGTTGAAAGCTTTTCAAGAAATATATCTCTTTTCTATATATGGAGAGACCATCAGACGAAGAAGTGCCCGGTAGGTCAGTTGAAATTCAACAATGTCCCCCACTTTTAGCATCTTGTTTTTCGATTTGATAATTACATGATCACTTGTTGTTCCAATAATCTTTAAATTATTATCCCTTGGCGAATATCCTTTGACATCCAAATCCTGCAATCCGATAGCTAGTATTGCTCTATTTATCTCACCTTCATCCTCGAAAGCAGGTATTTCACCAAATGCATCAGAGGTAATAATTCCTGATGGTTTTGACGGCTTTCTTTTACTTTCAATAACTTCAGCCTGAAGTTGAAAAGCATTATCCATTAATCCAGTGATTTTCCTTTTTGATATTGGATCTGTTCCCAACAGAATTGATTCCCCAATTCGCAAATGATTGATCAATCCCGCATGTGAAACTTCTTGAAACCATTGATAATTTGCTGAATTTCCACCCGATACAATACCCAGCTGAATTTTATGTTTTTCCTTAATAGACTTTACTGCAAGAACTCGTCCTTTAACAACCTAAACTCAAATTTTGAACCGTCCAAACGCAGAAATCTGTTTTTAGTGAAGCAAAAAAAGAAACCAAAGGCTGTTCCACTTCTAACTTTTTCTTTGTTTCCAAGTAGCGTTGTATTCGGCGAACGTTAGTCATTGTTGCCGAGCCAATCAGCATGCTTGTTATCCTGAACCGTCCTCGCACAGGCAGTTTGCCAGCCGGGAAGGGATGTTTCACCTGGCGCACAGTGGCTTCAACAGCGGCTCGCAAGTTACGCCCATCTTTCTGGTGGACCAGGCTTCGACGTCTGCGCTGGGAGACATTGGCTTGCTCCTGGCTAAAACGCAAATGCCATCGCGGATCCCGTTTTCCTCTTTGAACAGGACAGGTTTGCAAGAAAGGACAGGTCTTACAGACCTGTACCTCAAAGTGAGCCACATAGGCTTTTTTCTGGCTGCTTGAATGAACCATAACCGATTGTCCTTGCGGGCAGGTGATCCAGGTTGGTTTCCCGCTCTCAGTCTGCTTGATCTTGAAATCAGACAGGTTGAACTTCTCGGTGCTGGGTGCTCGACCGCGAATGGCTGTCTGGATTTGCTTTATCTGGTTGTCTCTCAAGGTATGATCAGCACTTGGACTGCCATAACCGCCATCCGTGTAGAGAGTATCTAAATTAGTGCGCTCTTTCAAGTTGGGTAAGGTTTCTTCCATCAGTTGTGCGTCGTCTACGTTGTTGGGCGCCACTTGCATTTTGGTGATAAGTTGCAGATCATTTTCAGGATCGCACGTTTCGGTAATGTTGGCAACATAGCCCTTGTAGTGATTTTTCCCTTTGGTGCGATAGGTTGCTTCCAGGTCATCCACTGATTGCAGGCAGCCTGAAGTCAATTCTGTGTTTTCTTTGACACGCAATCCGCCCTCCAACAGATGAAAGTTCTCAGCAAAGATGCGTTCCATAACCTGATAGGCAGGTTCACCCGCATAAGCAGGTTTCAATTCCAGCAAAAGAGTATGGATTGTCCGTCCAATTTGCTGCAGATGTGCCTGTACCGCTTCTTTGCCCTTCACCCGATAGGTATAATGTCCAGCGCTGTCCTGCATGTAGGGCGCAAGCATATCTGCCAGGTGCGCCTTATCCGCTGCGTTCAGCATGCGTTCAATCCGTTGAAAAGTTTCCACCATCAGCTGCAAACGGCTGGCAAAGACGATGTTGCTGGCAATCTGGGTTGAATCCATGCGCTGCATACCGGTGCGCACTTTCAGGTCCATGATCTGCGCATCAGTGATCTGTTCAAAAGCTTTCTCAAGCAGGTTGATACCTTGCTCGGCATTGTACCTGCTCAGCCGTTCTCGGAAATAGTATAGCGTGCGGATTTCAAAATCTCCATCCCCTAAGCGATCATAGCCCAGCGCATAACGCACCTGCAGGTTATAGCAATAGTTCTCGTATAACTCCTGGTCGCTCCAGCCACAGCCTGCTTTCAGAGCCTCCAGCCCGA
>CBDAFG010000037.1:0-11572 GCA_965195205.1 uncultured Pelolinea sp.
GTGCGTTTGAGATGCAGGTCTATTCCAAGGTAGAATGGGTACATAAGCGTTCCTCCTTTGCTAACTTGTTGGTCTCTTACTTATATTTTAGTAATTTGGCATGGACGCTTTCATAGTATCACCACGGTTGCACCATTTGCACAAGAAGGAAGGGCAATTTGACATATAATTTATAGAGTGATTAGAGGAATTATTTTCAATCCGTCTAGTTCTATTGTTATTAAAAATCGATGATGGGAGTTGAACCCGCAACATTTAAGATAAAATCCTATATATCTCCACATCAAGACTTGGAAACTATATTAGAACAATAAAAATTGGAAGAAGTTGAAAATAAAAGGTTTTAGTTGTGAATAATTACTTGGATGTTGACGGAACCATTATTACCAAAGACCATCAAGAAGTCTTAGAGCTCAATGGCTTTTTGAAGTATTTATTTAATACAGGGGAAGTGTGCTGGTTAACAACACATTGCAGATATGAGAATGTTCTATCATATATAAAACCATCAATCATTTTACCTCTGTCTGCTAATTTTGGCGCTCTCCGAAAACTATTGTCTTATCGTAAAGAAAAAAGCACAATATTTCCCAAAAAGGATGGGAAAGCAAATAAAAGCAACCCTTTGTCATACATAAAAACAACATACTGTTTTCCCAAACCTGTAGCAAACATCACAACACCCCTAAATTAGGGAAGAGGAGACACCATGCAAAAAAAGTTTTTAATATTGATCGTTTTCGCTATTCTTTTAACGGCTTGCGAAATAAAGGCTACCCCAACTGTAAACACACCCACTACTTCACCTGAGCCTTCCGCAACGGATGTTGCTCAAAGGGAAGAGCCTACTGAAGAATCCGTAGTGGAGCCAACTTTCAATCCTTACATTTCTGTGCCCCTGGAAGAGCTTACTCAGTCGGTGCCAATGCCTCTTCCTGAGCCTCGTAATAAAGAATTTATGTCTCCTGTAGACGGTGAGGAAGAGGGCATATACTTTGTTGAAAGTAACCCTTCTGAGATGACTCTTCGTAATGACCGTCTTCCTGAGGTGGGATTTCCTGTCGAGTTAAATGGGACAGAGGCCGATAAAGTAGGGGCTGTTGTTATCGAATTTAACCTCGAGGGAACTGTTGCCCCGCTGGATAATACGTATTTTGGCTATGACTACGGAGCTTTTGTTGGTATGTATAACTCTAGAACTATTACTAATGCTCCCGCTTGGAATGATAACGGTCCAGGTCCTGGCGATACGTTTTTAGAGAGGTTTGGGGCGGAAATTGATTTGGAGATGATGCTTGAGTATCATGAACTTGCTTTAAATATGCAGAAATATCTTCAGCTGGATGGCAATCATTATAAGTATATTATTCCTTATTCTGAATGGCAGAATGCAGCTAAGTATTTATGTGTACAGTTTGCTCCCGAAACAACTTTCAGCAATCTTTCTATCAGTGTATTAGTGAAGGAAGGAGTAGATCCGGACATTGTTGACAAAATTACTAAGCCGATTGAAAAGAGTCCGGATGGTAGTGTGTTGGACGAGATTCCATCAGAGTTCTGGTATCCTGATTCATATGAGACTCAAAGCCCGGTGTTGGATAAGGTCTATGGTGAGCCTCTAATGAATGCTGGTCTTGTTATTAATCCTGACGGTTCTATCAGTATGCCTAAATCTTTTCATGACTTTGGGGAATATGCCGATGAGGTGAAGGGGGACTATGCTGTGTTTCCTGAGGGTTATGTTTCTGTTTTTATGACTTTGGGGGCGTTCCCCGAGTTGTTTAACAATGAACAAGTCCGCCAAGTATCGGATTTTATGTTTGAATATATGATTGATGAAAATGGACAGATATCCGGTATTTACGATATTGAGCAGGGGAAAATGGTTGCTACTGACCGCAAGGTGCCTGCATTGCCTATTTTGTCAGCAATGTTAATGCGTGCCGATTTTTTAACTCCTGACGAAATTATTCGACTCCTAGATTCGATAATTGCCAATGATATTGTGCGAGTCGACGATACGCTTTATTATGCTCCTAATGGGATAAGCGATGCTGGTGTTATGGATTTTAAATTATCGGATTTTGCCATTAGTAACCAATTATTTCATATACTTGTTGTGTGTTCTAATAATGGAGCTTTGGATGACCCGTCGGGCATCGCAATCCTAATGGAAGGGTATAATAATTCTTTGAAGCTTATTCTTGAGGGCCAGGAGCAAAATGCCACAAAGTTGCCTTCTTCTGAATTAAAAGTAAGCTTTTTGGAAGATGGGGGGTATGAACTACAGCCATCTGAGACATTTGATATCAATGATTCATTCTTTACTATGTGGCTTTTGTCTTATTCGCCTTTTGACCAATTTCCTGGTCAATTTCCATTTATAGAAAAGGTAGGTAATTCTAGTGCTTGGAAGAACTCGCTTAAAAGTAGTCAAGACGGAAGTTATTCCGCTAGGCAAGAGGAGACTATACGCGAAAAAACTGCGATGTATTCTGAGGTGTATAATGCGTATGATAGCATCAATACTTTCTATGAAATCTGTTTTAATATAAAAGGTTTTATAGATGTACAGCCTGTTAGTACTCGTTATGCCCCTGCATACAATGTGAATACTGGCGAACCGATATATGCAGAGCCTGGGACAATTGCTTCCAATCTTCCAGAGATGACGGCGATTGCAAAACGGTTTGGAAGACCTGGCGGTATATTGAACTACCTCAATATTGTTGGTATGACTAATGATGAGGCAAAGGTGAAGGAGACCGCAGCCTTGCTCCTGTCTGTTTATGATTTATATCTGAACTGGGTCTTTATGGCATCAAATCTTGATTATACTGATCCTGATCTTTTTGCTGAGAATTTCTTTTATATCTGGGGAGGCGACTCTCTTAAGCCGTTAATTGGTGGTGTCTTGACACCTACTTTTCCGACTCGTTTTCTCTACAGCACATCCGGGCAAAGTTTGAACCGAGAGGATTTTAAAAACTGGATGCTTCGCGCGCTCAATGAGAATAGAGCGGAGGATAATAAGTTAACGCCGGATGACGTGATTCCGCTTTTCTATGACCATATTCCTGGTGCCATAATTGTAGAAACTGAAGACTAATGTAACAGCATCAGCTACTGTTGAGAGTAGGGAAGAGGAGACACCATGCAAAAAAAGTTTTTAATATTGATTATTTTCGCTACTCTTTTAACAGCTTGTGGAATAAAGGCAACCCCAACTGTAAATACACCTACTACTTCATCTGAGCCTTCTGCAACGGGTGTTGCTGAAACTGAAGAGTCTACTGAAACTCCTGATCCTAGCGAAACCCCTGCACCTTCGGTTGTCAACGTAGAAATGCCTGTTACTGTATCTGATTATGCCGAGTTCCTTTCTGCTGGTGCCGAGGCTGGAGTATTCCATGTTGAGTTCGATCCAAATAGGGGTAATGCTCTTCAACTTGACCGTCCTCATATGCCTACATATACTTGGCATCTTAATGGAACTGAGGCCAATCAAGTATGGGCTGTTGTTATCGAATTTGACCTTATTGAAACTGTTGACCCGCTGAATGGTGGGTATTATGGCTATGACCGCGGATATTTTATTGGTATTCATAACTTTGAAACTATTCCTCTTTATCCGGTTTGGGTTGATGACAATAATCGTGAGGGTTTGGTTGGGTTTTCGGATATGTATAGAGAGACTGATCGAGATATGATGCTTTTGTTTCCTGAACTTGCTGTAGACATGCAGAAATATCTTCAGCAGGATGGCAATCATTATAAGTTTGTTATTCCTTATTCTGAATTTCAGAATGCACCTAAGGATTTAACTTTACAGTTTTTGCCTGGAACAACTTTCGGCGATCTTCGTACCAGTGTATTGGTGAAGGACGGAGTAGATCCAGACATTCTTGACAAAATTACTCAGCCGATTGAAAACAGTCTTAAGGGTGATGTGTTTGAGGATGTGGTTTTGCCGCTTTTAAACGTACCGCAATCAGACCTGATTCCCCGGGTGGATGTTGAATCGGATCAGAATCTCATCAGCTTTGTCCACGGTCAGCATGTAATGAGGGAAGGTCTTGTTATTAATCCTGACAGTTCCATTAGTATGCCTGTAGCTTTTTATGACCTTGGAGAATATGAAGGTGAGGTGCAGGGAAAATATGCTGTTGTTCCAGAGGGACTTGTTTCTACTTTTATGATTTTGTCGGATTCTGATTTTCATGATGATCAACAGCAGCGTCAAGTAATTGATTTTGTGTTTGAAAATATGGTTGATGAAAATGGGCAGTTTTCCGGTGTTTACGATATTGAGCAGGGGAAAATGGTTGCTACTGACCGCAAGGTGCCTGCATTACCTATTTTGTCCGCAATGTTATTGCGTGCCGATCTTTTAACTAATGCCGAAATTGATCTAATCATGAATTCGATAATTGCCAATGATATTGTGCGAGTTGACGATAAGCTTTATTATGCTCCTAATGGGTTATGCGATGATGGTGTTATGGATTTTAAATTATCTAATTTTGCCATTAGTGCAAAATTATTTGATCTTTTTGTCCAGTATGAGGATGAAGACCGTTTGGATGAAAGATTTGGCGGCGCAATGCTAATGGAAGGGTATACCAATTCTCTTCAGCTTATTCTTGAGGGTCAGGAGCAAAACCCCACAAGGCTGCCTTCTTCTGAATTAAAAGTAATCTTTTTGAAAGATGGTGGGTATGAACTACAGCCATCTGAGACATTTTCTGTCAATGATCCTTTCTTTTCTATGGGGCTTTTGGTTTATGAGCAGTTTGATTTATATGTTAATAACTTTGGGATAATACGGGTAAACCAGTCTAACTCTTGGTTGAACACGTTTAAAAACAATCAAGATGGAGCTTATACCTCTCAGCAAGAGCAAACTATACGCGAAACTACAGTGCTGTATGCTGATATGTATAATGCGTTTAAAATCGTCAATACTTATTATCAATCTTATCTTGATATATACAATTTTATGAAAATACAGCCTGCTAGTAATCGTTATGCCTCTGGATACAATGTGAATACTGGCGAGATTGTATATGTCAACGCGGAGATTCCTTTCGATGAGAAGGTGGAGCGTTTTGCAGAGCACTTCGGATCCCCATCCGCTTCACTGAATTGGTTGAATATTGCCGGAATGCCTAATGATGAGAAGATGGTTAAGGAAACTGCTCACTTGACTATGATTAATTATGATCTATATGTAAGTAGGCTGTTTCCTAACCTGGGCGGTGATTACAGTAATCCTGCTCTTTATGCTGACAATGGTTTTAATATCTGGGGATACGACTCTCTGAAGCACATAATGGCTTTTCCCTTGCCAGGTCGTTCTACTACTCGTTTTACCTTCAGCACATCCGGGCTAAATTTTAACCGAGAGAACCCTGGAGAATTTGTGCGTCGCAAGCTCAATGAGGTTAGAGCGGAGGGGAATAAGTTAACGAAAGAGGATACTCTTCCGCTATTCTATGACCATATTCCTAGTGCCATAATTATCAAGTAGTCTGGATAATCCGCCTCGCCCGTAACGCAAACCGTTAGATAAAAAAATGCCCTTGTTTTGCAAGGGCATTTTTAATTATGTTAATATTTCCAGTTCAAATGAAATTAGACGTATTGAGTCCGTCGCTCGAAGCTGCGGCGTATTACGGAAATTCGCCACTTTGGGGTGCATATTTTGCTTAAGCGCGGAACCCTCGTAGCAAGCTACGTGGTATTTAATGAAGAATAAAGCATTAAAATGAAAAAATACCGCCGAATTACGGTATTTTAGTGACGCACCAGGGCTCGAAAGTCTCCTGTGGAGATTTGCGAGGTCTTTTGAGATTATCCATCAACGAATGATGATATTAAAAGAAAAGATGACGTACCGGGGAATCGAACCCCGAACTTACTGATTAAGAGTCAGTAGGTCAAGCTGTCCACAGCGTCCATTTGTCAAACTCCCAAATATTTAGTAACACTTTTATTCACGTTGAATTGATTACATCCCAAAATTTCTTTAATTGTTTTGATTTTTCTTGAAGCCAAATTAATTCGCTTGAATGCATAGTTTTTAATTTTTGTATCAGCCATTTATTAAAGTCAATGGTTTTGTCATGATGTAGATTTACTGTTAATAACAGATCAATTTCATCTGAAGAATTTTTCAGATATTCTTTTGCGGGTTTTGACCAACTTTTCCAATATAGTAATGATTTTTTCTTTAAAAATACATTTGAACTTGTTATCTGGTTTTTAGTTATGGGATCTAAATGCATTTCAATTTTTGAGAAAGTCGCAGGAAGGTTTGTATGTAAAATAAAATTTCGTAGATCCTTAATAAAACATGCTAAAGGATCGCTTTTGAATGAATCATCTATTTTGTTTTGGTAGTCCTTTTTTAAATCTGTTTCCTGGTAATTGTTGTTGATTAGGATACGAGTATGATCAACAAGTGTATTTACAGATGCCAAGTAATTATGAAGTAATCTTATTAATTCAACTATCAATATATTTAATTCATCACGTTTATCAACACTCCAAACGGGCAGTATTGTTTCAGGTGTATTAAAAGCAATTAATAATTTTCGAAGTTCGATGAAGTTTCGTTCATAAATTTGAAAAACATCGACGAGATATGAAATTCTATTATGTATCCGTAACGCATCAGAGTTTTCTATCTCATTTTCCATTTTGATCGCTTCTTCATTTTTCATCTTATATAAAATATATTTTTATTCCTAAGAATAAATTTTTAGGATCCTCCCTCCACAATCTTAATCTCTTCCTCCGTTAGCCCATACAACTCATACACCAGCTGGTCAATTTGCTTATCAGTCTCTTCGATCTCGCGATGCAGCGACTCTTTTGCTTGTGGTGTACGCGGATTCTGTTTGTGAAATGCTAACATCTGATCGACCAGAGAAATTACTTTTTTATACTGATTATTTTCCGTTAAAGAATTAAAGTTGATTTTATGTATAGGAAGTCTTGCTAGATATTGATAAATGAAGCGTAAATAGCCACCTTTATAAGAAGAAGATATTTGTTTATAAATAAATGTAGTTAAATTTGAGTTTAGAATTCCCAATAAATATTTATCTTCTGTTGTTATGATATATGCGGTATTTAAGCAGAAGAAAATTCCTTTTTCATCTAACATAAAGTTTCCTCGTAAGGATATATCAGGTAAGATAAACTTCATTTTTTTGAATTCAGAATAATATTTACAGGCTCTTAATTCCCACCAGAATTCACCCTTATCAAATCGTTTCTGGGCTGCTTCGGAATATGGCAATAAATGATTAGCGATAGCAGGGTAATGTTGTTTAAACCAACGCCAGGCATCTTTATTATTTCCGGATTTTTCACAGGTCCACCCTCTGGGAATTAAAATAAGAAAACGATCGCTTGAAGGTTCTTCATATCTTTTAATATCTCTCCCAGCCAAGAAAGGTACTATCAATTCAGTGCTGCTCTTATCTTCTCCAATTAGCTGTTTTCTAGTCTCCCCATCTATAACAAATGCTTTGTTTAAACCAGTTTTTATTCCATAATATATCTTTTCCTCAACATACTTTTTAAGTTCAACGCCTTCTGATTTAATTTTGTTAAAAAGGGAAAGCATTTTCTTGTTTAATAATGGCCAACCTTCATCTTCAAGGTCATAATTGCTCACTTCATATTGGTTATATTTAACATAATCACTAAGGTCAGTAAAAGTTAGAGTTTTTACCTGTACTACTTTAAATTGTTTTGAAGGTGTGTTCTTGCATATTCTTATAATGCAAGGATAGGTTGTTGATTGTCCAAATACAGGTAAGTCACCAAAATCAATAATCTCCTCAATATTCTGACCTTTTAACCATTTTCTTATCGGTTTTCCGTAGTTAGCTCGCATCCATTTATTTGCCACGATATAGCTAAAGAGACCATTATTTCTTATAAGATTAACCCCTTGCTCAATGAAAAACGTATAAAGGTCAGCTGTGCTGTGATAAACCTTATAGTGTTTTTGAAAATATTTTTTTGAAATACCTAGCATTTCTTGCCGAACATATGGCGGGTTCCCGATGACCGCATCAAACCCACCCTGATCGAACACCCGCGGGAAAGCCGCTTTCCAGTCAAAGGCATTCACGCGCTGGCGTTCCTCTTCGCCAGCAAAGCCCATAGTCAACTGCCTATCTTTATAGTAATCCAGGCCAATCAGCGAGTTGCCGCACTGAATATTCTTGCCCAAATTCGGCAGGGCGCGCTCCTTGAAAAGTTCTAACTGTGACCCGATGCTCTCCTGGCTTTCCCCTTCCAGCACCTTCAGCAGCAGCGATAGCTTGGTCACTTCCACTGCTTGAGCGTCAATATCCACGCCATGAATATTGTTCTGTAAGATGCGTTTCTTTTCAGCTGTTGTCAATCGCCATTCAGCGCTTCCCACCTGGTAAATCACAGGTGCTTTTGACCTGGCTAACTTTTCAGGGTGATGCTCGCTGTACCATTTCAGGTGCCAATCCAGCAAATACTGATAAGCGCCTAGCAAAAAGGAACCGGATCCGCAGGCTGGATCAAGTATCTTCAAACTGGCCGCTTTCTTCGGCGTCTTGCCTTCCAGCAGCTTGCCGACCGTGTTCTTGACAATATAGTCCACAATATAGGTCGGGGTGTAATAAACCCCCCGGCTTTGCGTACCTCCGGCTTATCCTCCACTTTGGCCTGGTGTCCTGCAGTTAGGCGAATGATTTTACCAAGGAAACGCTCATACACCTGTCCCATGATATCAGCAGGGATTTCCCGAAACACGTATGGGCCGGGATAGTACAACCCGCCAATAATGTCTTTCAAGACCTTGTCATCAATCTTTAGTTGCAGGGTCAGGTCATCCGGATTGCTGGATTGCCCCTTCTCTTTCGCAAAGTGAAACAAGCCGGAATTATAGCGGCTATCTGCCTGGCGGAACAGCTGGCAAAGGTTTTCGTAGCCTCGCCCTCCATCGAGCGATTCTTTTAACAGGCCTTCGCGTTCAATACCCCGATCTTCGCAGATGCGCAGGAATAAAATGCGGTTAATCGTCATCTGTACGGCGTAGTTCAATTCATGCACATTTAAATCTGTATTTCGAAGCGCCAGGTTGCGCGCCAGAAGATTGCGCCAATGTTCAATCTCTTCCAGGAATGCGTCATCGACTTCCAATGTACCGCGTTTGCCTTTAACGCCTTGAGCATACTTATCGAATGAGCCTTTCAGTACTGCATCGCGCGAGAAGATTGCTGCGATCTCGTCCCACTTTTCAACATATTGGTCATATTTCAGGAACATTACCCGTCCGGTGGCGGCTTTATCATCACGATTGGGTTTGCTGCGGCAGTCATATACAGCGAACTCTTCGAAGTCGCTTAGAATGCTAAGGGGTAGTTTAGCTGACCAGGCATATCTACGCACTTGGAACGCTGGGTGAATGTCATATTGAATATTTACCGCGGGTTTCTTGGCTTCCACAAAGAATTTGCGAGTACCCCCGATACGGAAGGCATAATCAGGCGCTTTGGCAGCCCCTTCAATATCAAGTGATGCTTCATGGATCACATCTTTATACGCTTCAGCGTAACCCTGTTTATTAAACATATCCCATCCCAGAGCTTCAAAGAATGGATTGAGGAATTCCTGGCGTAATTGCGCCTCGTTATATTTTTCGGAGCGAAAAGATTCGTGATTTTGCTTGAAGTGCTTGACTAACTTAAGGATTGTATCGGGTGCAGTCATTGGGTAATCCCATCGTGGAACTTAGTTGATTATTGATATTGTAAACTAAATCTTTAATAACTCGGTTGTTTTTTATCTCAAGCTGGGGTGAGGTTAATGCAATCTTAGCCGCTTCCCACTTTGGCAAGTAATCCGGGCTTGCGCCGTTTCTCTCACCGACTTGAAAAAGTGTTTGCGGAAGTGTTTTTTGTTATCTAGTTTATCCCCTCTTACATCCCCCACAAATCCCCATATAATTTTTCAAACTGTCACCTTTTGTCACCTTCTGTCAAGCAAAAGGGGTACATGAGATACCAGGTTACTGAGGAGATGGGAGAGAATAAACTTGTATCTGTAAGAAACCCCTAAAGCGTCTGATTTGAAGATATGCACCTCAAAATCACCCTTGAAACTTCAGGTTTATTGCGTATTATAGTATTATTGTTCTATTTTTGAGCATGCTGATAATAGACAAAATAAGCATACTTACCAGGCTGCATGTTCTCGCGAGAAACTTGAAATCTCATTACCAGTTTAGAACCAGGCCTTATCTCACTTTCAGGCAGAAACAGTGCCTGTACCTGCTGGCTGAGGGAAAAACAGCCGCTGCCATCGCATTGGAATTAGGCATCTCCGTTCGCATGGTAAGAGGCCATCTGTGTAACATTAAACACCGATTGGGTGCTATCTCACTTCCCCAGGCAGTGGCAATGGCGGTCAAAATGGGATTGCTTGATACAGATTAATTTTATATACGCAGTTTTAGTTATCGACTATATCATCAGGCGCGGGTTCAAGTGTGGGTGTAGGTGTTGGCTCTGGTGTGGGCGTGCTGAGACCCTGCAGGGAAAAAGTGATATCTACCACTTCCCCCACCTTTCCCAGATTACCCAGGTATTCCTGATTAAAATACACTTCCAGCGCGGCACCATTTCCAGTAACTAAATCGATCGCATTTTCACCGGAATATGTATACACATTCTCCGGTAAGACACGCCCATCAAATACCTCAAACCCATCCACGACAATCTTAACGTAGGCACGGTCATGAGCGATGATATACAGCTGCAGCGGCGCCGCATTCACTGTCGCGATCTGAGTGGGAGTACTCTCCGCAATAGTCACTCCGGGTATAGGGGTTGCTTCACCGTTGGCGGAACCCCCATTTTCTTCTTGTTCATCATCCAACAGCGGCGTTGGAGTTGGTGACTGTTGAAGTACTTCGGAGATGGAAGGTGCACTGGTGGATGTGGGGTCGGCACCTCCAAACACCTGCGCGCCGCCCCAGATAATGAAGGTGAACAGCGCGAGGATAAAGAAGCCGCCAATAATCAGATCCGGGTTGAGGATTCGGCGCCACTTTTCAGGGATGTTCAGCTTCACGTACAGCGGAGACCGAAAAGGCTGTTTCTTGGTCGCCAATCGTTCGGCGTGCAAAGACTGAAGAGCCTGAGCATATAAATCCATCACCCATGAATCATCCAGAGCAAGAAATTCGCAATAGTTGTTCAGCATCCCACGCCCTTGAACAGTTGAAGGCATTTGATCAAAACGGCCATCTTCCATCGCGTTCAAGTACATACGTTTCACGTTTGTGAAGCGCTCCACGTCAGACAAGGTCAATTCTAAAGCGAGGCGCCTTTCACGAAGTGCCAAGCCGATATCCTTATAAATATCTTCAGAACTTTGCATGGGTTTTTTAACAGGTTCTGAAAGCTCTTCAAGATTAATACCTTCAGGTAGAATTTCTTCTGACGTTTCTGGTGTTGGCCGTGCACCCTCTTTCCTTGAAGAGATCAAACTGGAGAGAGATCGGAAGAGCACA
>CBDAFG010000038.1:0-12693 GCA_965195205.1 uncultured Pelolinea sp.
ACTTGGAAACAAAGAAAAAGTTAGAAGTGGAACAGCCTTTGGTTTCTTTTTTTGCTTCACTAAAAACTGATTCTTGCGTTTGGACGGTTCAAAATTTGAGTTTAGGTTGTTAAAGGACGAGTTCTTGCAGTAAAGTCATAATACTACATGTATAAATGTACTTGACATAGCCATTACAAGGTAAACGCAGTACAACGTGGTTATTTAATCAATTATTAGTTAAAAACCGTTAGAACCAACACCGCGTTATTAACTCCTTCTACTCCACGGCCATTTACCTTCAGTCTCAAACATCAGCGTCCAACTGAGGAAGGTGCGGATGAGAACCAGGATCGCAAGAACTGTCACATTCTCAAGAGTGGCAGACAAAACAACGGTATTGATGATGTCAGCTGCGATCAGCAGCTCCAATGCAACTTGTATTCCTTTACCCACTGTCCTCTTGAAAACATTAATACTTTCCTGAGTGGTCTCGTGTTTGAGAAGATGACGGATGATATTTATCAGGGCGACAACAATAGCAAGAAAAATGATCACTACCGCGATGATTTCCAAACTAAATGAGATACCCTCGATAATTAAAGTTAATTTAGGGAAAAAATAAAACGGTTCCATAGTTAATTTATATGCCAAAAATGATGTTCTGTAAAGCCATGCCTTATATAGACCTCCATTCAACTTTTTCATAACCTCCACCCAATTTCACACCAAAAATACAAGAAAAGGCGGTCCCTTTCAGCAACAAGGTTTTTAACACCACATATATAATTATGATATCCCCGAAAGGAGGGTTCATTTTGGTTCACTCTTATCTGGATATTTTGGATCGAACAAAAACAGGACAGTTAGTTGAAAAAAGTGATTGGGACATGGACTTTGTAGTCCTGCCTGTCAGACAGTTGGTTAAAAAATACCGACTGGGATGGGATAAACAGCACGCTATCCCCGAGGATGACGATCTATTGGACCGCCTTTTCCAAGCAGGGTTGGAGTTGGCAGTTTCTTCAGGCATCTATTGTATTACCACTAGGAGGGTGATCACATTCAGCGAAGAAGAACTCCTCGAGGGGATGCGCCGAATGCCTCAAAGTTTACAAATGGGAGAAGGCAAAGACGTGCGCTGCTTATATGCCCGCAAGATCATGGATGAACGTTTGCCATTGGTTTGGGCTGGGAATCCTGGAGCGCCTACGCCAGAAGAATTGTTCACGCCGTGTGTAATAAGTTGGATGCAGGAACCGATCGTTGATTTAGCTACTTGCGGCTCTATCACTCAACTGGATGGGCGTACTGTGAAAACTGGAAGTCCAATGGAAGTACACGCCGCCCGATGGGAACTGCGCCATTTGCGTGATGCGCTTCGCCGTATTGGTAGACCAGGTATGGGGCTATTGGCCGGACAAAGTGCCGTCACCGAACTTGGCGATCTGGCAATATCACATCCAGATTATTTACGCCCGGTAGATTCTCACCTGGTCGCATTATTCAATGAACTCATCATTGATCAAATCAACATGACTCGCACATTAAACTCTGTGGAATATGGAATGCGAAACGCGTCTTTGGCTGCCGTGATGGTTGGCGGATTAGGTGGAGATGCACCCGGAGCCGCGGTGGTGCAGGTGGCATCCTTTATTTTAGCCAACTGGGTATGCCGGGCAGATTATCACTTATTGCACCCCGTCCATATTCGTCATGTGGCAACCAGCACACGCGGCTGTATGTGGGTTCAGTCTGCTGTCGAACAGGCGTTTGCTCGCAACGCTCCCTGCATCATCGTATCCGATATTTACCCAAAAAGCGGTGCGCTGACCAGAGAACTGCTATATGAAGTAGCAGCCAACGCGATCGTTATTACTGTCAGCGGCGGGCATCTGGAAGGAGTCGGCTCGGCAGATGGGCTCTACCCTAACGGAACCGGCCTTGAAGCACGTTGGATGGGTAAAGTGGGCCATGCAGTTGCCCGGCAGGGCCTCACCCTTAACCAGGCAAATCAAATCGTAACCAACCTGCTCAGCCGCTATGAACACGTTTTTCAAATGCAGAATGGAAACCCGGGTGTAAGATTTGATAAGGCCTATGACATAAAAACAATACAACCTGTTCCTGCCTGGCTGCAGCTGTATGACGAAGTAAAAACAGAAGTGCGCAAGATGGGGTTAACTTACCTCTAACCCCGCTTATTTTTGGCAAAATCAACTTCAAAGATTTTTTATAAGGAGCATTTGAATGAACGATTCTCATTTAACTAAAAATGTTAAAAAAATACCTTTCATACTCGACACCGATATGGCTCCCGATTCATGGGCATCCGTACTTTTTGCGGCGCTGCATCTGAATGCTGACCTTCTTGCGGTGAGCGTGTCTGGGACCGGTGAAACACATGGTAAGACCGGCGCTCGCAACGCTCAGCGCCTGCTCACCCTCGCCTGAAAGAACCGATGTGCCAGTCGGTTTCGGACCATCCAAACCACTAAAAGGAAATGAGCATTTTCCCGCTTTGATGCGCTTCGTCATCGACCACATGATGTGGCTCAAAGCCCCAAATACTGATCCCTCGCTTCCAATTCATGATTCGATTGACCTCATTAGTAAAATTCTGCGGGAATCCAAAGAGAAGGTCACCATTGCCACAGTTGGTCCACAAACCAACCTGGCATCTGTATTGATGAAAAACCCTGATTTGAAATCAAAAATCAAAGGTGTCTACATAATGGGTGGCGCTTTAGACATACCAGGCAACATTAAAGAGATAGCAATGTGGAAAACCAATACGACTGCTGAATGGAATTTCTTCTGCGATCCGCTGGCTGCCAAAATAGTGTTGGATTCGGGCGTGCCTGTCTGGTTAGTTCCATTGGACGCGACCAATCAGGTGCCAGTCACACGGGTTTTCATAACCCAGCTGGCATCCAAAACCCAAACGCGAGCGGGAAAATTTATCAGCTCAATGCTCAACCTGCTGGTCGTAAAAATGCGTGCGAATGAAACTTTTTATTTATGGGACCCGATCACAACCGCCTGCGCATTAGACCCATCCCTGGCACAATTCAAAAAACGCAGTGTGTGGCTGTGGTTACCAAAGCAGGGCGTGAATGGGGTCGGGTAATGAGTGCAGAAAACGGCACGCATATTCATGTTGCGCGCACGATTAATCGTGAACAGTTTGAGAAAACAATTATCAAAGTCTTATCAAAATAGTTCTCTCAGTCGGTTCACTCTTCAGTGTTACATTCACTATATTTTGATCAAACAATTTGGAACGCCTTTTTCGAGGGTAGATTAATAACCCTAAGCATTCGTTTGGCTAGACTGTCTGTTGAACTGAGTCTTATATAATCTGGCGTATATCCCGTTCTGTTTCAATAATTCCCCATGCACTCCTTTTTCAACGATCTCCCCCCGATTCAAGACCAGTATTTGATCAGCAGCCAAGATAGTACTCAACCGATGAGCAATCAGGATGCTGGTACGGCCGGCCATCACACGTTTAAGCGCCTCCTGAATAAGTATCTCTGATTCACTATCCAAGCTGCTGGTAGCTTCATCTAAGATCAATATGCGCGGATCTTTAAGGATAACTCTTGCTAGCGCGACACGCTGCTTTTCGCCACCGCTCAAGCGATATCCGCGTTCTCCAACGATCGTATTGTATTTATCCGGCAATCGGGAAATGAACTTATGGATGTTTGCTGCTTTAGCTGCCTCTTCAATCTCCGACTGGGTCGCCCCGGGATTGGCATACAACAGATTAGTGTAAATCGTATCGTGAAACAGATTGGTTTCCTGTGTAACCACACCAATTTGTGCAATGAGCGATTTAAGCGTTACGTCACGTAAGTCAGTCTCATCGACCAATATCCGCCCTTTATTAGGATCATACAACCGCGGTATCAGATAAGTCAGGGTTGTTTTCCCCGCCCCACTGGGGCCGACCAGCGCGGTCAACTGACCAGGATAGATAACAAAATTGATATCACGCAAAGCTGTTTCTCTGGCCTGGTTGCGCTCCTCGTTCTGTTCTTCCAATACGGGTGTTTTTTCTCCTGAAAGAACAGCGTTAACATCACTCATCTTCCCGAAACGGCGAACATCGTTCAGTAGATATCTGGAGCTGTCATCATACTTAAAGCCCACATGCTCAAACCGGATTTTTCCTTTTATATTGGAAAGTGTATCTGCACCCGGCTTTTCTTTAATCTCAACCGGCAGATCAATCACTTCGAATACCCGCTCAAAACTTACTACTGAAGTGCTAAATTCGATCGGCGCGTTAGCTAAACTTTGTAGGGATCGATACAGCATTCCAAGAAAGGATCCAAACGCGACAATGGTGCCAATGGTGAACTTCCCCAAGATCACCTGAAGTCCCCCAAAACCATATACAAATGCAGAACCAACAGCGCTGAGCAGCCCGATAATAACAAAAAATATTGAGCCATATACCGCACGTTTGACACCCAGGTCCCTCACTTTCGATGCATACTGTTTGAACCGCTCTGTTTCCGTTTTCTGTTGTCCAAATAGTTTTATCAGCAGCACTCCGCCTATATTGAGTGTTTCATTCATCATCGCGTTCATGCGGGCGTTCGCGTCCATCTGCTGGCGGGCTGTATCGCGAAGCCGTCCACCCAGAAAGCGTGCAGCAATAATGAATAACGGCAAAATGGCAACACTGATCAGCGTTAACTGCCATTCGATCGTCACCATTACACCAAAAACAGCCCCCGCCTGAATCATATCGGTGAAGATATTAACAATGGTGTTGCTGACAGCGTTCTGCGCACCGATGACATCGTTATTCAATCGGCTCATCAATTCGCCAACCTTTGTGTGGGTGAAAAATCGCAGAGACAGCTGTTGCAGTTTTTCATAAAGCGCACAGCGCAGATCAAAGATCACGCCTTCTCCCACGCCCGTATTCAGACGGCGCTGCACCACACTGATTACCCCTTTCACAGCCGGTAACGCAAGCAGCCCTAAAGAAAGCATAACCAATCTCTGAGTATCTTTTGTCGGAATGGTGACATCGATCAGATCGCGAAGGATAAGCGGTGACAAAAGAGAAAGCCCGGAATTGGCCAGAATTAATATTAACATTCCAATGAGATGCCAGCGATACGCTCTTGAATAGCCTAAAACCCGCTTAAGTAAATTCCAGGATAATCTGGGTTTCTCATCACTAGATCGAATATAACTACGCCAACCGCTTCTGTGCATTATCTAATCCTCATCCTCTTACTCACCGTACATAATTATATGTCGTACTACAACACCGCCCCTGCGGTC
Organism: uncultured Pelolinea sp.; assembly: GCA_965195205.1. Taxonomy (GTDB): domain Bacteria; phylum Chloroflexota; class Anaerolineae; order Anaerolineales; family Anaerolineaceae; genus Pelolinea. The sequence continues at coordinate 5,290 of CBDAFG010000038.1, forward strand.
CGCGCCCGACAAAGCAATCCCCAAAAAAATACCTGTCTTTGCGAGAAGTGCAAAGCGCTCGTGACGCATGCTGTCATGTGTATGGTAATCTCCCTTCAATAGAAAAAATATTTTTTCACACCTCTCAACACAGCCAATTGCAAAAATAAGTGGGTCTTAGAATACAATTAGCCAATACTTTAGAAAGAATCCGTTAATAATCACAGGAGATTTCAATGGAACAATATGTCAATCAGAATAATATAGCCGCCAAAGGGAAAAAGTGGCTTGAACAAATTTCTCCTTACAACACACACAATATGCGCCTCTACGAGGATAATGCCGCACTCCTCGTGGTTGATATGCAGAATTTTTTCCTCGATCCAGCTTCACCAACATACACTTGTGGCGGTCAGGCTATCCTTCCAAACCTCAAAAAGATCATTCGGGCTTTCCGGCAGGCAAATCGTCCTGTTATTTTCACCAAGCATGTACATCATGCTGATGGTCTTGACGCAGGGATCATGGGGTGGTGGTGGGAAGGTATGTGTCTGGAAGGAAGTCCGGAAAGCGAGATCCACCAGGACATATCTCCACAGCACAATGAGAAAGTCATCTCCAAACACCGCTACTCTGCATTTTATAACACCGATCTGGAAACAATATTACGTGTTCTTAAAATAGAGGATATTGTTATTGCGGGAATAATGACAAATATGTGTTGTGAATCTACTGCCCGCGATGCCTATTATCGGGATTATCGGGTGTTTTTTCTCGCCGATGGAACGGGGAGCATCACCGAAGAAATGCATCTGGCGAGTTTACTCAATCTCGCTTTTGGATTTTCATGGGTTACAAACGTAGATACAATTCTATCTCAATTGGGTGGACAAACTTCACCTGAGAACTAAAGCTCTCAGGCAAAGGGAAACTGCTGGATTGATATTTTGCAGTGCAAGAAATGAGTATTCCTCAATTAATCATACTCATTAAACACATAAAAAATCATCTCCTCCGCGCGCGCATACCCGCTTAAAATGTTCTTTACCAAAAAACAACCGCTGTTTCTCTTCTGGCGCAAACAGAATGGGTGAACCACTTGCTTGTGTACGATGACAGCGGATTGCAGTACGTTTTTGCTTCCACACCGGCATCACGTCCACGGTCAGCGAAACTTCTTCGTCTGGTATCGCATGTATTTCGGTCAAATTCAGTGCACTTGCCACAGATTGCGATACAGCCAAATGATACAAAGCGTTAGGAGCTTCTGCGTCCTTTTCCATTTTCTCAAACACCTGTGAAGTCCATCGGCTCACAACTTTATGATCAGGATGCCCGGAAAGGCCGTCTGCAGGCCAGGTAATTAATACCTGAGGACGAAGTTCCCGTGCAACTGCTGTGATTCTGGCAATTGCCTCTTCCTCCTCCACTTCTATCAAATTTCCATCTGGATAATCCAAAAAAGTGGGCGGCAGGATACCAAGTGCACTGCAAGCACACCGTAATTCACGCTTACGTATTTTCGCAAGTTCTTCCGCTTTACACAGCGGTGGATCACCGCACGAACCAGCTTCTCCCCGCGTAGCAGTGAGCAGATTAACTTCAACACCGCGCCCTGCCAGCAGAGCCAGTAACCCCCCGCAGCGAAACGTCTCATCGTCAGGATGAGCAAACACAGCTAATAGGACAGGCGGCCAATCATGCAGGAGTGTCAATTTTATAATACCTGCACACCCAACACACGCATCGAAACATCAGCTGAGATAAGGCGCGTGGTTTCTGCCGGTACAGTAATCATAGACCCAGCGCGAAGAGTGTACTGTTCGTCCTCTACAAGCAGCTCCCCCTCTCCCTCGATAACATAATACAACACATCAACGGACATCTTGCATAATGGCGATTTTTGGCCGCCAATTAAGTTCAGCAGCAATGTGCGCAGCTTATCAGTTTCAATAAGCGGCGTGTGAAGCGCCTCGCTTGCTAAAAAATCTATCAAACTATGGGTTTCAATAAACTTTGTGCCTGATTTGTTTTCAGTCTTGCTCATTTTGTTTGGTCCCTTTCAATTATGTACAAATTATTTCTGACAATAGTTTTTAAAATATTGTTTTTATAATCCAATCTTAGACCGCGTTAATGCGCCATTAAAGATAGGATAAAGAACAAATTATAAACCCTGCCAATCCAAATAATTAAAAATAATCTGCAGCTTACCCGGGAAATTTTCTATGAAATTATTCGAGATGCCGAATTTGATATATAATAGTAAAAATATTAGAGATGAGTGCTTTGAATATCCCTGAAAAAGTAAAAATTTTATTTAATAATCAAGATGTAATTTCCTTTGGAACAGCAGATGTCAACAATATCCCAAATGTCGTTGCGGTGTTCTGGAAAAAAGCAATAAATGGTAAAACTATTCTTTTAATTGATAATTATATGTATCAAACAAAGAAAAATATTGAGCAAAACAGCAAGGTGTGCCTTTCGTTTTGGGATCGAAAAACCGGGGAGGGATACAAAATAAAAGGAGATGCTTACTATCACATATCTGGCCAAGTATTTGATCAAGGCAAAGAGTTTATTCAAGAACAAAGACCTGAAAAAAACCCAAAAGGGGTTGTTGAAGTCAAGGTAAAAGACATTTATCTTATTACTCCTGGTTCTGATGCAGGGGCCAAAATTTAAACCAAATAGTTTTTGTTCTTTCTCTCAACGGCTAATCAGGTTAGAAATTTTTCCAGTTCTGTCATGTTCCTGTATTTTAGATACTTTTTAATGTGTCGCTTACTTACTTAAAATATTTTATAGATCTTCTCTCAATTTCGCTATAAATATTCCCTATACATTCACCCTTGCTGCATAAAACTATTTTTATAATATCAATGTTGTTTTTTTTACGTGGTTTAGCGCAAGGGTTTGGGAGAACTGAAACGTGTCCCACGGAGACGAGATCAAGAGGAAGACCCCAATCACAGCGGATTCATTCATGTGACCACAGTCATATGAATGAATGACGATACACATCCTCCGAATTGAGAAAATTGCTTTACTATTATGCTGGGCAAAAGGACATCATAATAAGTAGATGATATTTACATAATGAATTTTAAAAAGACAACCAAAATATTTGCTAACTTCGCTTTACTTGTATGCTTTATTTTGACCTATTTTATAGACCTGACTGGTTTAGAACTGCATCAGTACCTTGGGGTCGCTGCGGTGGGAATTTTAGCAGTCCATGTCATCACCCATTGGAAATGGATACTGAACGTATCCAGGCGCTTTTTTAAAAAGACGCCGGGGCGAGTACGTTTATATTATCTTTTGGATGGGATGCTTCTTTTAGCTTTCATTATCATTACTATCACCGGTGTGCTTATTTCAACCTGGCTTGATATTTTTCTTTCTGATTATATGCTTCTGCGGTCTATCCATATCATCTCGTCGATCTCTGGATTGCTGTTCTTGATCTTAAAAATGGGGCTGCATTGGAAGTTTTTCACGAAAACTCTCAACCTATTTCGTTTTCCAATCAGGAAGCATTCTGTACCCACTGCAAACACAGCTTCAGTTTACACTCGCCGTGACGCATTAAAAACTATTGGCGTAATCTCTGCTGTGGGGATATTTGGCCTTTTCAAAGCGGCATCCGCACTGGCAATTCCCAAAACTGCCCCACTCCCTGATCCAAAAATTGAGACAATTGAAACAGATACGGTTGTTCCAACATCAACACCATTGAGAACGGAAGAACCAATAGCGCAGCTGGCACAAGCAGAAGATGGGAAAAAAAGGGGTAAGCGGCGGGGATCAACTTCACAAGAAAACCACATTCAATCGACCCTCACACCGCAGCAGCAGTCCACTCCAGAAGCGGCTATCGGTGAGCAGGTGGAAAACACCCAGCCAGTTGAGAAATGTGTCATTCGCTGTGATAAAGGATGTGCTTTTCCTGGTATATGCCGCCGCTACATAGATGAAAACCAAAACCAACTCTGCGACCTCGGAGAATGCCTCGTATTATAGTTATAAAATTTTCTCAATAAAACTCTTAAAAAGACCTGGATCCAAGCGCTAAGTGCGTCTTTTCCCGTGACCTCCGCGTAGCAGTGTGCGTCAATCTCCCCCCTGTGTTCGCAGATATGGCTCTTGGATCTCCCTTATTCCAATAAACCCTCAATTAGTTTAACAATCCGCTCAAAATGAGATCCCTTCCAGTAAACCTGGCCGCATTCAGAGCAGCGCCTGAATTCATGATAATATCGTTTGGTTTTTGGTAAAAGTTGATCAGCAATCTCTTTTTTGTCCACGTCTTCAAGCAGCCCGTTGCAGTGCACACAGCGCTGAAAAGGTTTAACCTTTCTAACAAGGTCAAAACGGCGCAGCACTTCCTTCACCTGCTGCCGCGAGTCCATAGAACGGAGACAGTAGCCGCGCGTGACCAGATTGCGTTTTAACAAACCGCGGTCACGTGTCAGGCAGATTCGATTTTCATGGTGGGAAATTTCCGTGATTTCTTCATCCGCATAATCATTGCGGTACAAACAATCAATGCCCAGAAGCCGCAAGTAAGCAGCCAGGCGTCCCAGATGAGCATCCAGCACAAATTTTGGTTCGCGCAGCGGCTCAGGCCTTAGTTTGTTTTCTGCGGATATATCAAAACTCTCAAAAACAGGATACACGCTGATCACATCCTTGTCCTGGGCAATATAAGAAAATTCCTTGGACTCACTATTCACTAAGATCAAATCTACTTCTGGATGCGGCACGCCAAGGGATTCGATTAAATGTTTAACGCTCTGCCTGTTCTTGAAAGTCAATTGAAACTGTACATATCGCTGCTTCTTTGGTAAGAAATCATTCAGCTCCGCATAAAACCTGAAATACGCTGTTTTTGTTATCATCTTTTTCCTGCGTCAGTTTAATTATAGTTTCATTGGGTGTTGCGGTTTTCCTGTGACTTCCAAGCCCTCAGTGATAGCTTGGAAGGTCTTTAGTTCTTATGCAAGGTCTTATTACTAGCTCCCAACGCACCCCCCTCGCCTGTCATCCTGAAGCTGAAAAGCGATCGCGAAGCACACCCTTAGGGCTTCCAAAGTCCCTTGAAGGGACTTGGAAGGTCCTTTGCTTATAAGGTCTTTAGTTCTTATGCAAGGTCTTATTACTGGCCCCCAACGCACCCCCCTCGCCTGTCATCCTGAGCACAGCGAAGGATCTCGGCCAGCATCCATCCCCCCTTAAAATATCATGTCATCCAAACCTTCCACAAGGGCTTATAACTCTTCTGTGAAGAGTTATAAGGTCTTTTGTTCTTATGCCAGGTTCCACGGCTCGCAGCACCATCAAGGTGCAGGTGTGGCAATTTTCTTAACCTGGCAAATTTTTTCCTTAAATTCCCTCAATAAAATGATCGAAACTTTCTACCGGTTTAAAGACTACCTCATTCCCTAACGCCTTGAAGTGTTCATACCCGCATTGGATCTTGTCATGTTCGGTCGGGCGCAGGGCTTCAGCTGAAATGTTCGCTTTCGTTTCCAGAACGAAGTACAATTTTCGTTCTCCCTCATCTTCAACCAGCACCGCCCAACCAGGATTATAGGAACCAATCGGTGTATTGATCTTGAACCAGTTGGGAAGTTTTGCATACACTTTGATGCTGCTGTTCTTTTCGAACCGCTCAACAAAGCCAGCCTCGGTGTCAGAATCATAGACCACATACTCATACACAGATTTTTTACTCTCGGCCATATTCCTCGAAAGATATCCAAATAATTCTTGGTCTTTGAATAATTCCTGGGTGTAATAGGCATCATCACCAATTTTGGTGTATTTCACTCCGTCCACGATCATCATCCGCAGTTCACTGGAGATCAATTTGGCAGTCTCATCCATGTATTTCTGCGGATTCCTCTTGAACAATGATAAAGTTTCACTCTGGATGAGTATATCCACAATCGTTTTTCGTTTCAGGAAGGTCTTATTCTGCAGAAACGAGATAATATCCGGCAGCATGGCACGTTCATCCACCGCGCCCACCGAATACTCGTCTTTTTCTTCCGCGATGACGCCGCCGGCAGTGATATCAATCTCACCCTTGCGGTACATCCACCTGGGCGCACGCACATTTATTTCTTGTTCGATCACTCTTCTGCATTTCTCAATCAGTTTTGCGCTGTCAAACTGCACCGAGTAGGTGGTTTGATATTTGATCTTGTCCCACAGCTGCTTAAATTCTGGGCTCAGGTACACCTGCTTATTAAGTTTAATCTTATGTTTATCGTCATTATTTTTGATATTCAGTTTCCCGCTGACTTTCTTGGTCAATGCCGTGATCTGTTCTTTGCAAAAGTCAAATTTCTCCGGCACTTCAAATCTTTCATGCTTCAAGTCAAACTTGAGCGTATCGGTTACTTTCCCTTTGTCATCGATATATTCCTTTTCCTTGAAAAAAGCGAACAGTTCTTCAGATGCTTTCATTCCCAAGTATTCAATCGTGCCGTCATCTTGCTCAACGGGGATATTGGCGAAGGTATGCGCTTCGATCACGCCAAAACGGATATGCTGGTCTTTTTCGATCTCCCGCTGCAGTCCCTCAGCGAAATCCTCATAGCTTTCATTCGCCATTACAGTTAAAGTATTTACATCAAAACCATGCAGGCGTTCACCATCCTGATTGACGCACAGCCGCATCCCGCGCCCGATCTCCTGGCGGCGTTTGATCTCGGATTTCGTTTCATTCAATGTACATATCTGGAAAACGTTCGGGTTATCCCAGCCCTCCCGCAGGGCAGAGTGGGAAAAAATGAAGCGCAGGCGGCTGCCAAAGCTCAATAACTTTTCCTTTTCTTTCATGATCAGGTTATAGGCGCTGTCATCATCCTGGGATTTGCCGCTGGAGTCCTTGTAGGTTTTAGTACGCTTATCAATCGCGAAATAACCGTCATGTGCTTTTTCGACTTCTTCATCAAAATCAACGCCATCAAAAAGAGGATGATACTTCGGTTTCCGAGTCAATTCCCGATAGGCTTTCTCGAACATTTCTGCATATTCGCCTTTTTGCGGGCTGCCTTCTTCATCATACATACGGTATTTCGATACCCGATCAATGAAAAACAGGCTCAGGACTTTGACGCCCTTCTTATTCAGGTCAAGTTCTTTGTCTAAATGTTCTTCAACAGTCTTGCGTATCTGCATTTCCTTCAGTAATCTTCGGTCAAAATCGCCTATGGTTTCACCCAATCGGAGAATATCCTGCTTGCTGGTGAAGTCGATATATTCTCTGCCTGCCTCGCAGTAGATATCATTGACCACATAGCCATCATATAATTCGCGCCGCCCTGATTTCTCATACAGGTCATCGCGCTGTTTCACGGTCACGGTCTTGCTTAGGATACCGCTCCTGCCCTGCACGTCAATTTCCAC
>CBDAFG010000039.1:0-7570 GCA_965195205.1 uncultured Pelolinea sp.
GCTATCTCTGCAAGCGGTTGCTTATTTGCTAAGTATCGACTAATCTCTTCTCGTTCCACATCTGTTAGGTGTTTATATTTTCCTTTTTGCATACGAATGATTTTATCTCCTCATCCGTTGCACTAAATGTCTGAATTAACAATTGTTAATACATCTTAGCAAACCCACAGCTCATCTCGCATCCATTCCATGATCTCTTCTTTCGAGGGGATCCGTCCGTACGATTTGACTTTCTCGTCGATCACCAATGCGGGAGTTTCCAGGATTTCATACTGCATGATTTCGTTCATATTCTTTATTTTTATGAATTCTGCTTCAATCCCTAATGTGTCCGCTGCATCCCGTGTGGTTTGTTCCAGCTTTTCACATCTTGGGCAGCCCCCACCTAAAATTTTTATTTTCATGTTGCTGATCTCCTTATGTAATAGAATTTCGTATCTTATGTATGAGTTGAATGTTTCCACAAGTAATAAAACCCGAGATTTAAAGTGGATGTGATTACGCAGCCAAACTTTGCAGAATTGTTGGGTTTGTTTTGGAAACATGTAACTTCGTTCATGAAATAAACCATCCAAACAATAATCCAGAAATAGTGCTGAAGATGGTTACTAAAAGTACATAGACGGCAGTTTTTTTCTTGCCGATCACCGTGTTGGTGATCAAAATGGACTGCAAACTTAATTCTGGATCAGCTAACAAATAAGCTAGCAGCGGTCCACGGTGCATACCCAAAGAAAGGAAAGTCTGCGCTACGGGTACTTCGACCAGTGTGGGGAAATACATGAAAACGCCAAACAGCACGCCGACAAAATTTGCTCCTACTGTGTTCTTCCCGGCAATTGATTCTATCCAGTCCCCGGGAATTAGCCCGCGTGCCACACCAGCTGTAAACACCCCTGCTAACAGTAGAGGAAGAATCTGCTTAACGAATCGCCAGGTTTCCCACAACCAATTACCTAACTCTTGCTTACTGAAGGCTCGTTTTGCAGTAATCCAGGCAGTAGTGATCAGAATTGCTTCCGCAAAGAATCTTCCAGTAATTTCAAAAACAAAAGCAGAATTTTCTGTAGACAGCTTAATGCTGGCGATTAGTAATGTCAGGGACGTGATCGAAAGAGTGGCTATTGTCCATGAATTAAAACCCTGGTCAACATTGGTTAATCCTTTGACTGCGGTTATGCCGATCAGAATTAAAAATCCAATCAACAGCACGCCCTGGACGTTGATACCTTCAACGCCCAAAGCGGCATTCGTGGGAACCAGACCATCCAGAATAGCTTGGAAATTATTTCCCCAATTTGAATGTATCTCAAATGAAAAATATTCACGCGTGAGAAATCCAATCTGAAGCGTACCGCTTAGGAGGACTGCCAATAAAATGATGAAGAAAATAATATTCTTAAAGGGGATTTTTGCTGTTTGCTGGAATAACTGACTGTTTTCTTGTTGATGCAGCAGGTCATCTTTACGGAAAAACCATGCCATCAACAGCCCAATTAGTACACCAAATATCAAAGAAAGTGTGACGCGGGCTAACGCTATGTCCATCCCGATCTGAACCCCGGTAAATGATATCGCTAAAATGTTTACAGCTGGCCCCACAAATAGAAAGGTGATAGCGGGCCCAAGCCCAGCCCCTTTTTTATAAATCCCAGCGAACAACGGCATGATTGTGCAGGAACATACGGCCAATACAAAACCACCCAATGCGGCCGCTGGATAAGATATCCATTTTGAAGCGTCTCGCCCCAAAAAGCGGGTAATCGTTTCTTTCGGGATTAGTGCGGTTAGAGCACCCGCGATAAAGAATGCGGGCAGCAAGCACAAAAGCACATGAGCAGCAAGATAAGCAGCTAAGCTTCCCAATCCTGTTTGTATCAACGGTATAACAGTGTTAATGATTGCCATTGTGTCATCTCCTAAACATTCAAATAGTTGAATATGTCAAGGTAAAAAAACTCATCTGTCTTCACAGCATTTGGGGCAGTCACATGTTTTCTTCCTTGTATGGATTGTTTCCAATGAAACGCCCTTTATTTGTGCGGCAGCGGTTATCAAACCGAGTATTTTCTGGTTGGCAATGCGGTAATAAATATAACGTCCCTCCCGGTTCGTTTGCAGGATACCTTCCTGGCGTAATGCCATCAAGTGCTGGGAGAGATATGCCTGTCGGATGCCTAACTGCGCCTTCAAGTGGCACACACAGGATTCCCCACTCCCGATCTCCAACAGGATTCTAATACGCATTGGGTGACCCAGCACACGCAGCAGCGAACTAACCTTGCCGTACATAATCTTTTTAGACATATTCAGTTAATTGAATATTATACATGAAGTTTCTCTATTGTCAATAAGAAATTAAGAGGGTGTTGAAAAACAAGGTTCATGAAAAGAAAAACCTCATTTTGCTGCCATATATGGTGGTTTTTACCTAGAAATACGCTACATTAGATTATTAATGTGACTTTTTCAACACCCTCAGTTAAAAAGAGCCGGCAAACGCCGGCTTATAAAATTTATGAAAACAGCATGTATTTGATGAGGAGTATTATTTGTTATCCGCCTAAATAGGCTTCGATGACCATTGGATTCTGCATCATTTCATCCGCCTTACCCTCGAGTACAATTTTTCCGGTTTGTAGGACAAAACCATAGTGGGCAATTGATAAGGCCATCAGTGTGTTTTGCTCTACAAGAAGAATAGTTGTACCTTGTTTATTTATTTCTTTTATTTTATTAAAAATATTTTCTAGAAGAATTGGGGCTAAACCCATTGAAGGTTCATCTAATAGTAACAATTTTGGTCTGGCCATTAGTGCTCTAGCAATAGCTAACATTTGTTGTTCACCGCCTGACAAGGTGCCTGCATATTGTTTGTGTCTTTCAGATAACCTTGGAAACAGCGTGAACATTTGTTCAATGTCGTTTTTTACTTCTTTTTGATTTTTATTAAGGTATGCGCCAATCTCTAGATTTTCTAAAACGGTTAGTTTAGAAAACACCTTTCGCCCTTCAGGTACCATAGCAATACCACGGTTTACTATGGTGTGTGGAGGAAAACGAGTTATTTCTTCTTCATTAAAGATGATACTGCCTTGCCGAGCTTGTAAAATACCACATATTGTTTTCAGCGTCGTAGTTTTTCCTGCGCCATTTGAACCTATCAGGCATACAATCTCACCTTTATTGACCTTTAGACTAATTCCTTTTAGCACACATATATTTCCGTAAAATGATTTAATATTTTCTATTTTTAATAAAGACATATATCTTTTTCCTTAATATAATTGTTTTATTGTGATACTGATGAATTTTTTCCTAGGTACGCTTCAATAACCTGCTGGTTACGTTGAATTTCCTCAGGTTTACCTTCGGCAATATTTTCTCCAAAATCAAAAACAATTACTTTCTCACTGATCTTCATTACCAGACTTATATCATGTTCAATTAGAAGAATAGTGATACCCAGATCATCACGAAGTTTTCTGATTAAACCTATCATTTCTTCTGTTTCGCTCATGTTCATGCCTGCGGTGGGTTCATCAAGCAACAAAAAACTTGGTTTTCCTGCAATCGCGCGAGCAATTTCCAATCGCCGCTGCTGCCCGTAAGACAGGTTGCGTGCTAAGGTGTCACCAGTCTTCACTAATCCCATGAAATCAAGGACATCATGTGCTCTATCCAACGCTTCTGTTTCCTCCGAACAGAATTTTTTAGTCTGCAAAACAGCATCAAATAGTGTTGTTTGTAACAACCCGTTTTGACCTGCTAATATATTCTCTATTGTTGTAAGATTATTAAATAAGCGAATATTTTGATAAGTGCGAGAAATCCCTAAATTTGATATTTTATGTGGTGGATACTTACAGATCATTTCATCTTTGAAGAAAATTTCCCCTATTTCTGGGGTGTAAAAACCTGTCAAGCAGTTGAAGAATGTTGTTTTCCCGGCCCCATTCGGACCAATGATACTGTAAATAACACCTTCCGGTATATCAATATCTATGTCCTTAACTGCTTGTAAGCCCCCAAAATATTTTGTTACTTTTTCAGTAGAAAGAATACCCATGTTTTTTTACCTATTCCGAAATTGGTTTTTTACTATTTAAAATGTTTTTTTCTTCTCATTTTCTAATTTTGGAGGTTTTCTGGGGAGAAATCCGTCAGGTCGAACGATCATCATGACGATCAATAATATCCCAAAAATGATCATACGGTAGTCTGATAATCCGCGGAGAATATCAGGAAGCGCAATCAAGGTGAGCGCCCCGATGATTACACCGTATTGATTTCCTAATCCTCCTAATACGATTAAACTTAATACATTAATCGATACCATCAGATTAAAGTTATCCGGGAAAATTGACCCTTGCCATGCGGCAAACACAACCCCACCAAGGCCGCCAATAAATGCGCCTAGAATAAATGCAAGCAGTTTGTACCAGGTAGTATTAATTCCCGATAATTCTGCCACGTCTTCATCTTCGCGCATCGCTAACCAGGCACGGCCTATTCGTGATTTTATTATGCGGTTTAAAATAAATATGAGGATAACAATCAATGCAATGATTAAGTAATAAAAATGTGTCCCTGTAGTTAATTCATGGCCAAATAGATAAGGTCTGTCTATGCCAATTATTCCCTGCGAACCATTTGTGATTTTAGACAAGTTCATTAGAAGCATTCTCACGATTTCGCCAAAGCCCAAAGTTACTATAGCAAGATAATCACCGCGCAATTTTAATACCGGGAGAAAAATAAGTGCTCCAACAAAACCCGCAGTAAGTCCGCCAACCAGGAGCATTAACCAAAATGAAAGATGGATTCCATAGAAATCTGATGCAAAAAAGGCATATGTATATGCACCTATAGCATAGAAAGCCGCAAATCCCAAGTCCAATAGTCCGGTCATTCCAACATGAATTAGGAGGCCTAATCCTAAAATAATGTATAAACCGGCGTATCCAATGATACGTACCCATAAATTTTTCTTTGCAAAGTCAAGTACTGGAAACCCCAACAAAACAATAATTAAGATAACAAAAAAAAGATTAATAACAAACTTGTTCTTAAAAACTGAGAGTAAAAAATCCCGTATTTTTATCATAATCGATACCTTATTTCTATAGTTTCTTTTGTGCGTTATCGTGGCCAAAAATGCCAGAAGGTTTGAAGATTAACGTAAGAATTAATATTGCGAATGCAACAATGTCTTTATAGATCGCCGGTAAAAATTGAATTCCAATTACTTCTGCTAATCCGAGAGTATAGCCCCCAATCATAGCACCTGGAATACTGCCTATACCGCCTAAAACTGCAGCTGTAAATGCTTTAATACCTGGAACAAACCCCATAGTTGGTTTAATTTGTAAATAAAACATGCCAACCATTACGCCAGCTACGCCAGCCATTGCGGAGCCAATTAAGAAAGTGTTTGTGATGATACTGTTTACATTGATTCCCATTAATGCGGCTGTATCTTTGTCTTCTGAAACTGCTCTCATAGCTTTTCCAAGCTTCGAAAACTTAACCAACAAGCTTAAACTTACCATCATTGCCAAAGATATTAGAACAATAACAATACGGCTATAAGAAATAAAAATAGTCCCAATATTAAATCCATTGTTTGATAAAATACCAGGATAGGTTTTGACCATTGCACCAGTATATTTTCTAAGTGATTTCATTATTGCTGCACTCATATCTGGTTTGATAATAAAATTCTCGTTAATTTTGATTGAAGTAATAGCTTTACCTAATTTTGGTATTATTCGGACTAGTTCTTGTAAAACAAGCGAGGCCCCAATAGCACTAATTAAAGGTGCGAGTCGTCCGGCTTTACGCAATGGTCGATAAGCCAATCTTTCTAGAAGGACTCCAGTTATACTTGCTCCAGCCGCGCCAGCGATGATTGTTATAATAATTACAATTATGGGATTATTTATATATAAATTTGTATTCGATAAAAGCGACACAGTTATAAATCCTGTATATGCACCAATCATGTAAACTTCACCATGCGCAAAATTAATCATTGATAGCACACCATAGACCATTGTATAACCAAGCGCGACTAAAGCATAAAAGCTTCCAACAGTGATTCCATTAATTAACTGTTCAATCAATTTTTGTGTGAATGCATTCATAATAGATTGCTGTTTTTTTATTTTTCCAAATATAATCCCTTATCCTTAAGAATCAGTATTCTCAAAGATAAGGGTTTTTTGTGTTAGCTTAAAAATTACTCGCCGAACGGGTATTCTTTGACAGGAACAATTTCATTATCGGTAACTGTGAAAACAGTAATCGAAACGGCGCTTAAATCACCAGTGTCTGTGAATTTCAAGCTTCCTGTGATACCATCGAATGGAGTATCTCGAACAGCATCAGCTAGTGCCTTACGTCCTATCACGAGGTTTCCATCGTCATCCACAGTAGCAACTTTTTCTGCTGCTTGTAGCATAATCATGGCGGCATCATATGATCCTGGTCCATAGGCAACAGGTTCTCCACCGAATTTTTCTATAAATTCGGCTTCAAATTCATCGTAACCCGTTGCTCCACCTACTGCACCAAATGTCATGAATGAACCTTCTGCAGCTCCTCCTGAGGCATCTACGAATGATGGTTTAGATTTAATTCCATCAGGTCCAAAGAAGAAGCCTTCAAAACCGGCTTTACGTAATTGGTTCACAATTAATGCGCCTTCAGCGTCCATACCACCGTAGTAAACGGCTTCTGGTTCGTCAGCTAATACTGTGGAAATAACTGCTGAGTAATCTGTTTCACCGCGTGTGATACCTTCATTGCTTGTGACTGTACCGCCAGCATCAGTAAATTTTGTTTCTAATGCATCTGCGATACCTTGGCCATAAATACTCTGGTCATTTATGATACCCAATTTTGTTACGCCTAATTCAGTCATTAGGTAATCTTTTGTAACATCGGCTTGCAGGTCATCATTTGCAACAATACGGAATAAATTCTTATATCCACGAGCAGTAACAACAACTGCTGTCACTGATGGAGTGATAATCAATACATTGTTTGCACCGTAAATATCAGATGCAGGGACAGCTGTGCCAGAGCACATCGGACCAACTACACCTAAAATAAAAGGATCGGCACAAAATTGCTCCGCAACTGTTACCCCAGGGGCTCCTTCACAAAGGTCATCGCCACCTTCTACAATAATTGGAAAACCTTCTAGATCACCGAAATTGTCAATGGCTATTTCAACACCATTTAACATGTCTTGTCCATAAACTGCATAACCACCTGAAAGTGCGGATGATAAACCAATTTTCAATGATTCACCTGCAGGGATCGTAATATAACCCCACTCATCCTCCACGATTGCAGGTGCTTCTTCAGCAGGTGCTTCTTCTACTGCAGGTGCTTCCTCTGCGGGGGCGGCTGCCGGCGCGCAGGATGCGAGAACTACAGCAAATAATATAACAATTGATAATAGGTAATGTTTTTTCATTTTCTTCAACTCCTTTAGCGTTGATTTCTGTATTTTTCTTACGTTTAATAAACTTTTCAGACTTGTTTTCCCGGTGCACCTCCT
>CBDAFG010000040.1:0-33147 GCA_965195205.1 uncultured Pelolinea sp.
CGCAGCCACTCTTCAACCCAAAGGGTAAGTTGAGGAATTTCAGAAGCCTTGTATTTAGACCAACCTAAACATTCTTTACGAAAACTGCGATTGAAACTTTCGATGTAACTTTGCTCATTCTTTTTATATGGCCGGGCAATACGATGGCAATGGCAATAGGCTGAAACAGTTTCTGAAAATGCACCTTTGAATTCACTGCCGCCGTCTGTTTGAATAACCTCCGCAAAACCATCAAAACGTCTTGGCATGCAGCGATCCAGAAATACTTTACCATCAACTGCCTCGAGTGAAGAACGCAGTAAAACATCACATTCCCTGGTAAAAATATCGATGGCTGTAAAGGCAAAAACGTTTCCAAAGAGGACTGTGTCCATCTGGAGCACCTCACGGGCTGATTTAGCCACAGGAACAGGGCCACGGGGTTTGTTTTTCTGCCATTTGGATCGCAGTTGATACTTTTCTGACAACACCTTATAGATTGTAGTAACGCTTACTTGCATGCCATACTCTTTTTGTAGGAAATATTGAATCTTTTGTCCACAACATTGATGATGCTTTTCCCGTATAGCCAAGATACGGCACTTCAAAATCGCATCAATCTTTCGCTTCCGGCGTGGTCCTTTCTTGGCTTGATGGTAATACTCAAGAAAAGTATCTAAACTACCATGCTCTTCTATGGCCTGCGACCAACGAATAATTGTTCGCCGAGATATGCCAAGGTGTTTTTAAGTATGGTTCTTGGGTATCCCTTGTTCTAATAACTCGATCGCTATTGTTATCTTTGTCATTTATCTCATCTCCATAGTTTCTCACGGAGTGTGACATTTTAAAGTTTAATACAACGGTATCTTGACTGCGTTCATACAGCATGCTAATATAATAAGTGTCATTTTTATTATAAAAAATGTAAAGGAAGATAATTTATAGGAGAAGAGCTTATGAAGCATAGAAATCTTGTAATCATTACTGCCCTGATCATTTTCAGCAGTATCATCGCATCCTGTACACGATCCGCATCAGGCGGCCCAACTGATATCACAGCAGAGGATTCTGAATTACCCAATCCGGTTTCCACCCAATCCCAACTGATGAAGGATATTATTTCCGGAACACAAACTGCGATGGCTGCCCCCCTGGACGCTACTGCTGAAACACCAGCCGAGGATGGCGAGGCGGAACCTGCAGACGCAGATACAACTGAAGCCACTCCCGAGCCAGAAGAAGTTGAAGAGGAGATTGTTCTTCCCACTTCGACAGCCGGCCCCCCACCAATTATTGAATTGGCATATAACTCAAATGTTTGCCAGCCCGGCTACTATATTTGCCAAGTAAGCTACGTAAAAGACCAGACAATTACTTTGCAATCCTCCCACCCCTATCTGTACGGAGATGAAGAACTTACTTTTACAATGGGGGCGGAAGGTGAGTACGATTACAGCAAATATATCGTTGTCGGCACTGCAAAATATCAGCCGGATTCTTCAAAAGGTTTAAATTTTCAGGTAACCCTTACTGTACCTGACAGCTTGAGAAGTATGGGACAGATCGTCGTTCGTTTGGAAACCATTGATCCAAACAGGTACGGTATGTTCTATTATGACAACGATTAACCTAATTCATAGCATCAATAACCCGCGCAATAATGCGCGGGTTTTTTCATGCTACACAACATGGCGAGGTACACAGTGAAACATTCAATCATTTCCAGAAAAAACGTTTTTAATGGTCACGCTTTCAATGTTCAGGAATTGTATGTCTCTCTTCCAGATGGGCGGAAAAGAAATTATGATGTTGTTGATCATCAAGATTCAGTAACCATCATCCCGATAGATGAAAATGGGAATATCTGGTTTGTTGAACAATTTCGTATGGGCAGCGAGAATTATTTGATCGAACTTCCAGCAGGAGTCATAGACAAAAATGAGAGCCCAAAAGCTTGTGCTGCGCGTGAGACGAGGGAGGAGATCGGTATGGCGGCCGGCCAACTAATTCATATCGAATCTATTTACTTAGTTCCCGGATATTCTAACGAGCTCAATCACATTTATCTAGCCAAGGATCTCAAACCAGACCCCCTTCAACAGGATGATGATGAGTTTCTTTTAATAAAGAAATATTCGAGCGAAGAATTAATAAAATTAATTCGTGAAGGTAAGCTGCAGGACAGTAAAAGTCTCGCTGCCCTGTATTTATACGAACAAAAATATTAGTAAATCTTTCATTAAACCACAATTTTCCTCAATTTTAAAAGTGGTATGATTAAGCTGGTTTCATAAAAAACCGCTTGTTTTTGCTTGTCTTTTGTCGGGAAAATTAAAAATACCATTTCACATAAGGAGTTTATTAATGAAACGTCAACAGATTATGATGGATGGCAATGAGGCAGTTGCTTACACAGCTTATCGCCTTAACGAAGTAGTTGCCATTTATCCAATTACACCCTCTTCGCCAATGGGAGAACACGCGGATGCGTGGGCTGCCAAAGGCATCCCCAATATTTGGGGAACAGTGCCATTGGTTATAGAAATGCAGGCCGAAGGCGGCGCCGCAGGTGCTGTCCATGGCGCGCTTACCACTGGTTCATTGACAACCACTTTCACGGCTTCACAGGGATTGTTGCTGATGGTTCCAAACATGTATAAAATAGCGGGCGAATTAACATCGTCCGTTTTTCATGTCGCAGCTCGTTCTATAGCCGCGCAGGCACTATCTATCTTCGGTGACCACAGCGATGTAACCGCTGCTCGCGCAACTGGCTTTGCCATGCTGGCTTCCCGGTCAATCCAGGAAGCACATGATATGGCGCTTATCGCTCAGGCAGCAAGCTTGGAATCAAGGGTACCTTTCCTGCATTTCTTCGACGGTTTCCGCACCTCTCATGAGGTGAACAAAATTGAACTAATTGACGAAGAAGTAATGAAAGAGATGATCGAGGATAAATATGTCTTCGAACACCGTTCGCGGGGTCTCTCTCCAGATCACCCTTCTATAAGAGGAACCGCACAGAATCCAGATGTATTTTTCCAGGCTCGCGAATCAGTTAATCCATTCTATGATAAATGCGCCGCAATTACTCAAAAAGCAATGGATAAATTTGCTAAATTGACCGGCCGAGAGTACCACCTCTTTGATTATGCAGGTGCGCCAGATGCAGACCGCGTGATAGTTCTGATGGCTTCCGGCGCTGAAACAGCTGAGGAAACTGCGAAATTCATGGCCTCGCAAGGCGAGAAAGTTGCTGTCA
The DNA here is from genome assembly GCA_965195205.1 of uncultured Pelolinea sp. GTDB lineage: Bacteria > Chloroflexota > Anaerolineae > Anaerolineales > Anaerolineaceae > Pelolinea. Next base: position 3,245 of record CBDAFG010000040.1, read on the forward strand.
TCACTGTGCGTTTATACCGCCCATTTGATGTTGAAAATTTCTTAAAAACACTCCCCGAGACTGTCAAAGCGATCGCTATATTAGACCGCACCAAAGAACCGGGAGCTGATGGTGAACCTCTCTACAAAGATGTTGCTACAACTGTTTTGGAAAGCATAAAGAACGGCACTGCTCCTTTCAGCAGCCAGCCAGTTGTGGTTGGCGGACGATTTGGGCTTTCTTCCAAAGAATTTACACCTGGCATGGTTAAAGGCGTTTTTGACGAGTTGAAAAAAGACCAGCCGATGAACTCATTCACCGTGGGCATCAAAGATGATCTCACACACAAGAACCTCAGCTATGATCCTGGCTATGAGATCGAGGGCGACGATATCATACGCTGTGTATTCTTTGGATTGGGTTCTGACGGTACAGTTGGCGCTAACAAGAACTCCACCAAGATCATTGGTGAAGAGACTGAAAATTATTCACAAGGTTATTTTGTATATGACTCAAAGAGAGCCGGAGCAATGACCATCTCACACCTTCGTTTCGGCCCAAAACCAATCAAGTACCCTTATCTAATTGGTGATGATAAAGCAAACTTTGTTGCCTGCCATCAATTCTCCTTCCTTGAGAAATATGACATGCTTAAATACGCCAAAACCAATAGTGTCTTTCTCCTTAACAGTATGTTTGGAAAAGATGAGGTATGGGATCATCTTCCTATCGAAGTACAGACCGGCATCATTGAGAAAAACTTGAAATTCTATATCATTGATGCCTACGATGTCGCCGACCAGACCGGGATGGGCATCCGCATTAATACCATTATGCAAACCTGCTTCTTCGCCATCAGCGGTGTTCTGCCAAAAGATGAGGCCATTAAAGAGATTAAGAAATCCATCAAAAAAACCTATAGTAAGCGGGGCGACGCAGTCGTCAAACAGAATTATGCCGCAGTTGATTCTTCCCTAGAGAACTTGTTTGAGGTCAAAGTACCGGAAAAAGCAACCAGCACTACAAAACGCATTCCACCAGTTCCGGAAAACGCTCCTGTTTTCGTAAAAGAAGTGTTAGGACCCATCATCAGTAAAAATGGAGATGACCTGACGGTAAGTAAGCTGCCAAACGACGGCACATACCCAACCGGTACTACTCAATGGGAAAAACGAAATATCGCGCTTGAAATACCAGTTTGGGAACCTGACCTTTGTATTCAATGCGGAAAATGTGCTTTCGTCTGTCCGCATGCAGTTATTCGCACCAAGGTTTATGACGCGGAATTGTTAAAGGACGCGCCAATAACGTTCAAATCAATAGATGCAAAATTCAAGGAATTTCCTGGGGCAAAATTCACGATTCAGGTGTCTCCTGAAGACTGCACTGGCTGCGGTATGTGTGTGGAAAACTGCCCGGCAATTGATAAGACCAACCCTGAACGCAAATCCATTAACATGGCTCCTCAACCCCCACTTCGTGAAAAGGAAAGCGAAAACTGGGAATTCTTCTTAGATCTACCAGACCCCGATCGAACCACGTTTACTCCGAATACGATCAAGAACTCACAATTATTGCGACCGTTATTTGAATTCTCCGGCGCTTGCGCAGGCTGCGGTGAAACGCCATATGTTAAATTGCTGACCCAGTTGTTTGGTGATCGCACGGTTATTGCTAATGCTACCGGATGTTCATCAATTTACGGTGGCAACCTCCCAACAACACCATACACCTTTAATAGTGAGGGGCGTGGACCTGCCTGGTCAAACTCTCTCTTTGAAGATAATGCTGAGTTTGGTTTAGGTATGCGTCTCACAACGGATAAACAAACCGGATTCGCTAAAGAATTAGTCAAACGTTTGTCAACTTCACTTGGCAGCCAATTGACCGAGGAACTTCTTTCTGCAGATCAATCAGATGAAACTGGAATCCAAGCCCAGCGTGCCAGAGTTGTGCGGTTGAAAAAGAAATTAAGTGAAATTAAAGATCCTGCCTCAAAACAACTATTAAGCATAGCGGATATGCTGGTACGTAAAAGTGTCTGGATTGTCGGTGGTGATGGGTGGGCGTATGATATCGGTTTCGGAGGTCTGGACCATGTGTTAGCCTCTGGATACAACATTAATGTGCTTGTTCTGGATACAGGAGTGTATTCAAACACAGGCGGCCAATCATCCAAAGCAACCCCCCGCGGTGCAGTCGCAAAATTTGCCGCCAATGGAAAAGGCCTCCCACGGAAAGACCTGGGCATGATCGCCATGACTTATGGATATATTTACACCGCACAGGTGGCAATGGGAGCCAGCGATATTCAAACTCTGCGCGCTTTCCGCGAAGCGGACGCATATGATGGCCCGTCACTGATCATCGCATATACTCACTGCATCGCCCACGGCTATGATATGAAATACGGTCTCAACCAGCAAAAATTAGCAGTAAAATCCGGTGTCTGGCCAATCTATCGATACAACCCAGAAAATATCAAAGAAGGTAAGAACCCGTTGAAACTTGATTTCAAGGAACCCAGCGTTCCTGTGAAAGATTTCGCTTATAACGAAACTCGTTATCGGATGCTGCTGCAATCTAATGAAAAACGAGCTGAAGAACTGCTCAAACTGGCGCAAGGGGATGCAGATGCCAGATGGATGAAATACAGCCAGATGGCAGCCGTTGATTATAGTCAGATGAAAGAAAGCGGCGAATAAAACAGCAACCGCGAAGGTGTAGGTACCTTCGCGGTTTTTTATTACCAGAGGTTAAAACAGTGTGCTCAATGGAGAGGACAATATTAAAGCATTGATGGCATGTGCATCAACTGTAATGAGTGCACCCGAATTAATGAAAAATGGTATTGGTCGAGCAAAATCAATGCTGCTGGAATTTTCTATCTGGATGGATGTTCATGAATATGAATCCGCCCATAGTCTCTGAAGTGTACTCAGCCGCTTTTGAACGCGCAAATTATATAAAAGCGCTTACGCTATTCGACAACAAATTTTAAAAGACCCAACATAAATAAATTTTAAATAAACTGCCATCCATATATTAATGGCAGTTTTTATCTATCACCTAATCTTTAGAAATTAATTATCCGTGATAAATGGTAAACTTTCCGTTGACTTTAAATCGGAGTAAATTACTAAAAGATCAGGATTACTTAATTAAACATGAGTTATAACTTTAGATTATTTTTTATTACCTTCTACAAATCTTTTTTTCAAACCAAAGGTACACACGCTCAACTAACACGTAAACGGATCGGTTTTCTATTGCTCTTCTATCTTGTTTGGCCAGTATGGGGCATCATCGTATGGATCAGTTTCCTTCTGGACAACTTGCTTTTCCCGGGATACAAAAGCCAACCAACAGATAAAACCCTGTTCATTTTAGGTAATTTCCGCAGTGGTTCCACGTATTTACAGCGCCTGATTGCAAAAGATAAAGATCAGTTTGCATCTGCCAGAACCTGGGATATTTTTTTATCCCCTTCAGTAATACTGACCAAATTATTTTCGGTTCTGCTTTCTATTGACAAAATCTTTGGCAGCCCACTAAAAAAGGGGTTTGTAAAGTTCGATGCACGCACATTGGGGAAAGTTAAAATTCACAAGATCAGTTTCTTTGACCCGGAAGAAGATGCGAATTTCTTGCTGCATAAATGGTCTTCTTTTTTCGCAGGTGTAATGTTCCCATTTACAGAAGATTTCCTCCCTTATACTTATTTTGACAATCGTTTAACACCCGAGGAAAAAGCATCAATCATGGGTTTTTACCAAAGAACAGTCCAACGATTTCTCTTTACCAGACCGAAACACTTACATTTCCTGTCAAAAAACCCATCTTTCAGCCCAAAAATTGTTTCAATTCTCCAACATTTTCCCAACGCAAAGATCATTTATCTGGTTCGCAATCCACTGGAAATGATTCCTTCAACCATTAGTTGGCTAGGTTATACATGGCGTGTATTCAGTGACCCACTCGAGAAATATCCGTTTATATCCGAGATCCTCGAATTCACAAAGCACTGGTACGATTATCCATTAGAAATACTTTCAAAAGCAGATCCGGCCAATTACCTGATCATTAAATATAATGACCTTATTCAAAAGCCAGAAGAAACTGTTCAGCATATCTACAAACATTTTGGTTACGCCATGCGAGATAAATTCCGCCAATCCTTAAAGCAAACCGTTACTGAAGCACAGAAATTCAGCAATAATCATACCTATTCCTTAGAAGAGATGGGAATCACACGCCAGCAAATTTTGGATACATATTCTGATATTTTTGAACGCTTTGGCTTTGATACACACATAGGACAAAAAGATGTCCAAAATATCCCTAATGAAACTTCATTGAGTTAGAGAAACGGAATTGATGCAAGTCTAAGAATTTCCACTACTCTAATAAATATTTCAATTCTATCTAATGAAAAAGCACCAGGTTTTTTATTCTTCAGATGAATCAACCGCTGATTTCGAAAGAGTGTAGGTATCTGCTCCCTCAGGGATAAATGGTATCCGAATCACCCTTAGTTTATCCAACATTAGAATGGCGCCAATAATCGCCATCAGAACCGCAACCAATCTTGTGAAACTGAAATCTGTTCCTGGTATGCGCGGTTGATCAGGACGCCATATTTCAATAATCACTCTCCCAATCCCCGAAAGCACAAGCCAAGCATAAAATATTACACCGGGTTTGATTTTATCCTCATATTGCCTTGCAAAAAACAACAGCATTTCTGCTGCAAGTAAGTTCCATAATATCTCATAGGCGAATGTGGGATGAAAGTTAGTGGTTTCCACCGGGAAAGTGATAATGTCATTCCAGGGTGCCAATCGGTGAACAGCATCAATCTTGATTCCCCAGGGAAGAGTTGTGGGAGGTCCATATAATTCCTGATTAATGAAATTCGCAGGGCGCGCGACTGCCTGTCCAATAAGTACGGTTGGCGCTACTGAATCAAGAAAAAGCCACAAGTCCACTTTATATTTCCGTGTATACAGGATCAATGCGATTGCCCCAAACAATAAGCCACCATAAAAATGCAGCCCACCCTGGGTTGTGTTTAATATCTGGATCGGATTTTCAATGTAATATCTGCTTCCTCCCAGAGTAACATTCGCAACATACCATAATCGAGCTCCTAACATACCAGCGGGAATCATCCAAACAAGCGCATCCCATATATGATCGGGGTTCTCATTTCGGCGTTTAAATTCCACAGAAGTGATCCACGTGGCAACAAGTACACCCATCATCACAAGCACACCGTACCAGCGTAATGCAATAGTAAAAGTTCCAATATTAAAGCTAATAATTACAGGATCAATCATAAAAGCCTCCTATGAAAAACTCAAGACGGGTTTCCTCTGTCTTGAGCGAATTATATCATTCCAATAAAAATTAAAATATCAGCAAACAAGTAGACGTGCAGTAATCAATTCACGCAAAACAGGTTGTCCCTGTGAGGCAATAATAAAACACCTCCAGTTTTATTTTTGCCTGGAGGCGTTGATGCTCTCTATTTCTTTTCAGTATTTTGAAGACGAGGCTTTTTCTGGCGATATGTAATTCTCGCGCGCGTTAGATCGTAGGGCGATATTTCTAATTTAACACGGTCACCCAGCAGAATGCGGATGTAATAACGGCGCATCTTGCCAGCCAAATAAGCCAGGACCTCATGGTCATTGTCCAATTTAACGCGGAATTGCGTACCAGGCAGCGCTTCTATTACTGTGCCTTCTACTTGGATCTTCTCTTCTTTTCCCATGAAAACTCCTTTCTTTTCTAATTAAGTTTCTGTGATAGAAACGTACACCACTATGTGGGCGCTTTTTAATTTCTTTCTTCGTGAAGTTTCTACCGAAGAAAAAACCCGGCTGATTCATACCCGTCAGTCGAGTTCCATTTCTGAGGTAAACCAGTATGTATTCAGGGCTATTGCCTAATAGCATCTCCCATCACATTTTTTATCCTTACGGATTGTTAGCAGTACTTATTATAAAGGGTAGAAATAACGCTGTCAAATTCAATAAACCACAAAAACAGTGAAAATATTGATTATCGTCAGAAATTAATAATCTACTGCTCTAAACGGTTTTCCTTAACTTTATGCAGCAACAGCATACTCAATATTGCGAAAACACCTCCGACAATAAAGAGACCAGTATATCCCAGGTGTCGTCCTGGAAAAGCATTATTTACCACATCAATTGGAATTCCTCCTAATTTACTGACAGCACTAGCACCAGCAGTCGCCAAATTCGTTAAACCAAGGAACTTCCCCGCTTCCTCTTTCGGTGCCAATCGGCTTGCCAGTGCCCAATTTGAAGAAAGATAAAACCCAATCCCTCCACCAAGGATACCGGCAAAAATTGTTAGGGAGGAAATATCCGTTGCTATTGCCAACAAGAAGGCACCAATCGCAGTAATTAAACTTGCCAAATAAATTACAAGACGCGCACCAATTTTATCTGTCAGCCAGCCGCCGATTAAAGAACATATCACCAGCGCGACGGCTAGAGAAGTCATTAGATCCCCAGTTGCTCTTACCGGATTGACTGCCTGCATCACATCTTTTATATAATACTGAGCAAAGGTTTGGATACCATAAATTCCCACCAAAAAGAGAAACCGCGAAACTATCAGCCAAAAAAATGAGGTGTTCGCTTTTATATCGATCTTAAAAACCTGTCTAAGATGGATCATACTCCCATTTCGGATAATCTCGTCGGTTGGTTCCTCTTTCACGAAAAAGAATGTGAAAGAAGCGGAAATTAATAATATCCCTATTACAACAACAATTATCTTTGTTGGATAGCGGTCGTCTGGAGAAAGCAAGTTGCTGGCTGCTAAAGAAGCACAGACCAAACCCGCCATGTCAAAAAGATTCTTCAAACCACTTGCCAATCCTAATTGTTCATCTGGAACCAGGTCAGGGATGATTCCCTGCATCGGCCCATGCGCAATATTTGATGTTATCTGCAAACCTACATATCCAAGGAATACAACCAACAAATCACCAGACCATGCCAAAAGTAACAGAAAAATAAGATCAAGCCCTACACCAACAACTGCCAGCGGTCTGCGGCGCCCCCACCGTGACCGCCATCCATCACTGGCTGCGCCAGATATCGGCTGGATGATCAAAGCCAAAAGCAAACCACTAAATGTGAGGATTCCAAGATATGAGTTCTTCAGGTGGGCCGGGACAATATGCAAAAGGACAGATGGGAGAATAATTGGATGAATACTGTTCCACATAAAGGATAAGCCAAACCAATACACATTCATCGTGAATAATGTATGTAATTTCACTTTATTCATAATGAATCCTGTTATTTCCTTATGATCGATTACAGGAACCTAAACCTGTTATTGATCTGCAACTTTAATATGTTGCCATCATATCAGAGTCTTCAGATTTACAACTTGGATCCAATGTGTTTTCTACACATTAGACATTACTTACTTGCCAAAATTAACGCACATATTTAAGTGGGTGTTTTTTAGGTTTTTTGCAAAAAATCCTCACGGGGATAATTTGGAGGAAAGTGTATCACACGGAAGAGAAATTTATATTTTAATAAAATATTAAATAAAAAAAGTCTTTTGGCAATGACCTACTCTCCCGGGGGGTCACCCCCCAAGTACCATCGGCGCTGACGGCCTTAACTGCCGGGTTCGGTATGTTACCGGGTGTACCACCATCGCTCCAATCACCAAAAGACTTTTAGTTTAGTAAATAGTATGTAATATGATGTTAAAGATTGCCGAGTTCTCCGCACCACGTCAGAGAAGCGCTCGATCATTAGTACGGCTTAGCTGAACGCATTGCTGCGCTTACACACGCCGCCTATCAAGCAGGTGGTCTTCCTGCGATCTTACTTCTTTACAGAATCAGGGATCTCATCTTGAGGCAAGTTTCCCACTTAGATGCTTTCAGCGGTTATCTCTGCCAGACGTTGGCTACCCAGCGATGCCGTTGGCACGACAACTGGCACACCAGAGGTCTGTCCACCCCGGTCCTCTCGTACTAGGGGCAGCTCCTCTCAAATCCCTTACGCCCACAGCGGATAGAGACCGACCTGTCTCACGACGGTCTGAACCCAGCTCGCGTACCACTTTAACGGGCGAACAGCCCGACCCTTGGGACCTTGTCCAGCCCCAGGATGTGATGAGCCGACATCGAGGTGCCGAGCGAAGTCGTCGATGTGAACTCTTGGACTTCACCAGCCTGTTATCCCCGGGGTAGCTTTTATCCGTTAAGCCACGGCCTTTCCACTCAGTACCGTGGGATCACTAAGCCCGACTTTCGTCTCTGCTCGACGCGTTGGTCTTACAGTCAAGCTCCCTTGTGCCTTTACACTCTACGGTTGGTTTCCATTCAACCTGAGGGAACCTTTGGGCGCCTCCGTTACCTTTTGGGAGGCGACCGCCCCAGTCAAACTGCCCACCAAGCACGGTCCCCTGTCCGGATTACGGTACAGGGTTAGGGTCTAAACTTAATCAGGGTGGTATTTCACTAGTGACTCCACCGACGCTGGCGCGCCAGTTTCAAAGTCTCCCACCTATTCTACACAAACCAAGCCCAAACTCAATGCTAAGCTGCAGTAAAGCTCCACGGGGTCTTTTTGTCCTGCTGCGGGTAAGCCGCATCTTCACAGCTATTTCAATTTCACCGGGTCCCTCGTTGAGACAGTGCTCCAGTTGTTACACCATTCGTGCGGGTCGGAACTTACCCGACAAGGAATTTCGCTACCTTAGGACCGTTATAGTTACGGCCGCCGTTCACCGGGGCTTCAATTCAGAGCTTCGCTTACGCTAACCCCTCCTTTTAACCTTCCGGCACTGGGCAGGTGTCAGCCCCTATACATCGCCTTACGGCTTAGCAGAGACCTGTGGTTTTGTTAACCAGTCACTAGAGCCTGTTCACTGCGACCTCTCTATGCTCAAGTAAACTCTCACACAAAGAGGCACCCCTTCTCCCGAAGTTACGGGGTTAATTTGCCTAGTTCCTTAACGAAGGTTCTCCCGATCGCCTTAGTATACTCTACTCGTCTACCAGTGTCGGTTTGCGGTACGGGCACTCTGAAATCATCACTTAGAGGCTTTTCTTGGAAGCAAGGCTCAGCTCACTTATGCCTTAGAGGACCGCCACCATACCTCAACTCAGTCCGCGGATTTACCTACGGACCTCAACGTCTGACGTAAGGTGCACCTGCACAACCAATCGCAGGCTGGCCTACCTCGCTCCGTCCCCCCATCGCTCCTTCAAAGTGGTACTGGAATGTTGACCAGTTACCCATCGCCTACGCCTCTCGGCCTCGGCTAAGGACCCGACTAACCCGACGCGGAACAACCTGGCGTCGGAAACCTTAGACTTACGGCGAACGTGATTCTCACACGTTTTACGCTACTCATGCCTGCATTCTCACTTCTGTCCGCTCCAGCTGTCCTTACGGTCAACCTTCACAGCAAACAGAACGCTCCCCTACCGCTCCAGCAATTGCTGAAACCCATAGCTTCGGTATTAAGCTTAGCCCCGTTAGATTTTCCGCGCAGGATCACTTGACCAGTGAGCTGTTACGCACTCTTTAAAGGATGGCTGCTTCTGAGCAAACCTCCTGGTTGTCACATTAATCCCACATCGTTTCCCACTTAGCTTAAATTTGGGGACCTTAGCTGATGGTCTGGGCTCTTTCCCTCTCGACTACGAAACTCATCTCCCGCAGTCCGACTACCATGCTCTGGAATATTGGCATTCGGAGTTTGGTTGGGGTCGGTAAGCTATAAGCCCCCTTGCCCATCCAGTGCTCTACCTCCAATATTTAACGCATGGCGCTAGCCCTAAAGCTATTTCGGGGAGAACCAGCTATCTCCAAGTTCGTTTGGCATATCACCTCTACCCACAGCTCATCCCCTAATTTTGCAGCATTAGTAGGTTCGGGCCTCCGCGAGTTTTTAGGCTCGTTTCACCCTGGCCATGGGTAGCTCACCTGGTTTCGGGTCTAATCATTGCGACTGAACGCCCTGTTCAGACTCGCTTTCGCTACGGCTCCGGGTGTTACTCCCTTAACCTCGCCACAAAGATTAACTCGCAGGCTCATTCTCCAAAAGGCACGCCGTCAGGCATAGCGGTGCGCGTCCAGCTTTCACTGGAGCACCAACCCGCCATTAGCCCTTCGACTGTTTGTAAGCTTACGGTTTCAGTTTCTATTTCACTCCCCTCGTCGGGGTGCTTTTCACCTTTCCCTCACGGTACTTGTTCACTATCGGTCGCTAAGTGTGTTTAGCCTTGGAGGGTGGACCCCCCAGATTCCTGCCGGATTAGCGTGCCCGGCAGTACTCAGGTGCCTAGCAGGAGGTAAATCTCTTTCGCGTACAGGACTATCACCTTCTATGGTTGGCTTTTCCACACCATTTTGCTAGTGATTTACTTTGTAACTCCTATATGCCAGGTCCTACAACCCCGCAACAGCAAGCTGTCGCGGTTTGGGCTGTTCCCATTTCGCTCGCCACTACTTTGGGAATAATCTCTTTTCCTCTGGGTACTAAGATGTTTCAGTTCCCCAGGTTCCCTTCACACAACCTATATATTCAGCTGTGGATACCGTTGGTTTGCAACGGTGGGTTTCCCCATTCGGAAATCTCCGGATCATAGTCTGTTCACGACTCCCCGAAGCTTATCGCAGTGACCCACGTCCTTCATCGGCACTTAGCGCCAAGGCATCCACCGTAAGCTCTTAGTAGCTTCAACGTGATGCGGAGAATTCGACATTCTTTAATCGTTTTTCCCATCATCAAATTAAAATTTTGCTTTATAAATTTGGCTTACATACTATTCACTTATTAAGGTACTATGGCATTTCTGCCAGCACAGTTAGCCCGTGCTCACTGCCGCAGATGATTACGATCTGCACCAGTGAGCACTTTCTAACAATTCAATTATTAATCTTCATTAGACACATCAACCCGACAAATCGCCGGGTTGTTACCTGCTTACGACTTGTTTATTTTTCTTATTAGGTTTCGTTATCTTTTCTTTCCAATATTCTCCTACTCATCTTATGGAGATGAGGGGACTCGAACCCCTGGCCTCTGCCTTGCAAAGGCAGCGCTCTCCCATCTGAGCTACATCCCCAAGTTGAATCTTGAGGTGGGCCTTTCAGGACTCGAACCTGAGACCTCGCCCTTATCAGAGGCGCGCTCTAACCAGCTGAGCTAAAGGCCCGTTCGGGTACCTCACCAACTCAGGAGTGAAAGGAAATTCCTAGTTCTATCGCCTCTTCACCGTTGAGGTTGAAGGCAGTAGATCTCCCGTCCGTAGACGGTTGATCGGATATCTCTATAGAAAGGAGGTGATCCAGGCGCACCTTCCGGTACGTCTACCTTGTTACGACTTCGTCCCAGTCACCAACCCCACCCTCGACTGCTCCTTCCTTTCGGTTAGGATACAGGCTTCAGGTGTTGCCAGCTTCCATGACGTGACGGGCGGTGTGTACAAGACCCGGGAACGTATTCACCGCAGTATAGCTGACCTGCGGTTACTAGCAACTCCAGCTTCATGCAGGCGAGTTGCAGCCTGCAATCTGAACTGAGGCCGGCTTTAGGGATTGGCTCCGCCTTGCGGCTTGGCAACCTATTGTACCGACCATTGTAGCGTGTGTGTAGCCCAGGACATAAAGGCCATGCTGACTTGACGTCATCCCCGCCTTCCTCCGGCTTAAAACCGGCAGTCCCGTGTGACACTTGTAACACACAGTGAGGGTTGCGCTCGTTAGCGGACTTAACCGAACATCTCACGACACGAGCTGACGACAGCCATGCAGCACCTGTGTAAGCTCCCCGAGGGGTCGTTCACCTTTCGGATCACTACCACTTACATGTCAAACCCTGGTAAGGTTCTTCGTGTAGCATCGAATTAAACCACACGCTCCGCTGCTTGTGCGGGTCCCCGTCAATTCCTTTGAGTTTTAATCTTGCGATCGTAGTCCCCAGGCGGTAGACTTATCGCGTTAGCTACGGCACTGGCAGATTTAACTCCGCCAACGCCAAGTCTACATCGTTTACAGCTAGGACTACCGGGGTCTCTAATCCCGTTTGCTACCCTAGCTTTCGCGTCTTAGCGTCAGAAATGGTCTAGGAGGCCGCTTTCGCCACTGGTGTTCCTCCGGATATCTACGCATTTCACCACTACACCCGGAATTCCACCTCCCTCTCCCATTCTCTAGTCTAACAGTATTGAACGACCTCTCCCAGTTAAGCCGGGAGCTTTCACATCCAACTTGTTAAACCGCCTGCACGCGCTTTACGCCCAATAAATCCGGATAACGCTTGCCTCCTACGTTTTACCGCGGCTGCTGGCACGTAGTTCGCCGAGGCTTATTCAGAGGATACTGTCCTTTCTCATCTCCTCTAAAAGCACTTTACAACCCGAAGGCCGTCATCGTGCACGCGGCGTTGCTGGATCAGGCTTTCGCCCATTGTCCAATATTCCCTACTGCTGCCACCCGTAGGTGTATGGCCCGTGTTTCAGTGCCATTGTGGGGGGTCACCCTCTCAGGTCCCCTACCCGTCATTGCCTTGGTAGGCCGTTACCCTACCAACTAGCTGATGGGACGCAGGTCCCTCCCAAAGCGGATTACTCCTTTTAATCAGTAGGCATCTAATCCAACTGATAACATAGGGTATTAGCAGCTCTTTCGAACTGTTATCCCCTTCTTTGGGGCAGGTCACCAACGCGTTACTCACCCGTTCGCCACTAGGAATTCTTTCATCCGAAGATAATAGCTCCTCGTTCGACTTGCATGTATTAAGCACGCCGCCAGCGTTCATCCTGAGCCAGGATCAAACTCTCCGCAAAAACTAACACCATTGCTGGTGCAGATTACGAAATTTTTTAACTCAATAGAACTTAAAGGTTTACTTCCTTTCACTCTTCAGTTGTTAAGGTCCAGTCTCTTAATCGAGAGGAAAATTTTACCACAACCCTTTTTTCTGTCAAGGGTTCCGGGACAAAATGACCGATGTTTTCCCTTCGTTACTGGCAAACATCGGTTCAACTTGTTCGCAATGGCCTCTCAGGCTCACCTCGGTTATTCAATTGTGAACGATTTGCTGATTTGCAAATACTTGAGGTAACTAACTGGATGTATTTTAAAGCGTGCTTATCCTCATGTCAAGGTCAAATATGCAAAAACCACTGAATTTTGATAGTTTTTGCAATATTTTAAGGTTGGGGACATAATAATTGACGTTTTTCTCGCTTCAACCAAGGTGCTATAATTTTTTAAATCATGAGCAATGGGAATTCACGACCTCGCAATCTGGTAGTTGATTTAATCTTACAAGCACTAACCGCGCTAAGTATAGGGATCTTTATTTTTATTTTCATTCTGTTTTTTGCCATCACGATTTTCCAGTTGACGTATAACGGGAAAATATTTCCAGGAGTAAATGTAGGTAATATTTGTATCGGGGGATTAACTGTGGACGAAGCCAAAGTTCGACTTACGCAATCCTCCCAGTTTTCTGACTCTAACCACCTCACATTAAAATATCTGAATGAAAGCATATCGGTGGAGGTGGCACAATTAGGAATCCACCTGGATGCAGCCTCTACCGCGAAAGAAGCTTTTCAATTCGGGCGCAGCTTCCCTTTTAAAAAATGGGTGTGGCAGCAGATGCTTATTTTTGCCCCGCACATTGACCTTACCCCTGTGCTTATTTTCGATGAACAAGCTGCTGTAGATCTATTACGGAAAATTGGCAACGAACGGGACCAACCGCTGGTTGAAGCTGGTCTTAAGGTGGATGGTACGCGGGTCACAGCCACAACCAGCCAAATCGGGCAAGCTTTAGTTATGAACACTTCCCTGGCTGCTATTCGTGAATATTTCATGAAGTCCAAGTCGGGAATAATTGATCTTCAGGTAGACGAGCAACACCCCTCGATGATAGACGCCAATGAGTTCATCCCACTTGCTCAGAAAATCCTGGATCAACCGTTTACTATTAAAACACCTGAAAGTGATGGGCATCTAAAAAGAATATGGACCATTACTCCCGAAAAATTAGCGCCAATGCTTGTGTTTAAAATAAGCGGAAGAGAAGCTTCTTCCATTCTTCCGCAAATCAATGAAGAGTACTTGTCAAGTATGCTTGAATCCATATCAGAACAAGTGATTTCTGTCCCCGAAAACCCCCGCTTTATTTTCAATGACGACACTCGCAAGCTGGATCTGCTCTCTGCGGGGAAAAACGGACGCACACTAGACATTAAAGCAAGCATGGAAATAATCCAAAATGCGTTGGCCAACGGAGATCATCAAGCAATCATATCTGTGGATTATCATATACCAGAAGTAAGCGATTCTTCCTCTGCCCAGGAACTTGGAATTACAGAATTAGTGCATCAGGAAAGCTCCTATTTTTACGGCTCCGATCAGGCGCGCATCCATAATATAGAAACTGCAGCTAATCAGTTCCATGGATTACTGGTCCCACCCGGAGAGGTTTTTTCTATGGCAAACGCTATGGGAGAGATAAGTCTTGATAGCGGCTATTCTGAAGCATTGATTATTTACAACGGCAAGACTATTGAAGGAATTGGTGGCGGAGTCTGCCAGGTCAGTACCACACTGTTCCGTACCACATTTTTCACTGGCTTTCCAATTGTAGAACGGCATCCACACGCATACCGTGTTTCATATTACGAAAAAGTGTCCGGCAATATACGGGATTCAAATTTAGCAGGATTGGATGCAACTGTGTATATCCCCTTAGTAGATCTTAAATTTAAAAACGATACGCCTTATTGGTTATTAATGGAAACGTATGTCAATCAACCGGCAAGCAGATTGACATGGAAATTTTATTCCACTAATGATGGACGAACAGTGAGATGGGCCACGACTGGTCCAATCAACACTGTTCAACCAAAAAAGCCACTTTATCAACTAAACACAGAACTTGACACTGGAGAAACCAAACAAATCGACTGGGAAGCAGAAGGGGCAGATGTAACTGTTTCTCGGACTGTTTCCAGAGATGGTGATATTCTATTTGATGATACTTTTTTTACTCGCTACGAACCCTGGCGTGCAATTTATGAATATGGGCCAGGTACGACTGGTATCCCCACACAGAACGAGGATTAATTCCTCAGTTTAAAAAAGTATGCAGGTGGTAAAATTCCCATCAATGTTATGAAGAAAAAGGAGTTCAAATGGTCAGTAAAGACCTTTTAGACATTTTACGTTGCCCTGCATGTGTACGAGAAAAAGAAGGGTTATTAAAATTTTATAAAGACACCTGGCTGATATGTCAGGACTGTAATCGCAAATACCCAATCGTCGAAGATATTCCTGTGATGCTGATCGATGAAGGGGACAAATGGAAAGAAACAAAAGATAAAGACTTGCCCATTCCCCCGCCAAGACCACAATAACATAAATATATATTTATGTTATTGGTCTGAAACTTGCACCAAGAATTATTGATTACTACCTATTTATGAGTGCACAAATTAACATATGAAATTTTTCAATAAACTTACAAAAAAGATCCGCGAAATGGACATGCTTACTAAGGTGGTCCTAGTTGTTTTCGTAGTTCTTGCAATCACAACCAGCATAATCGCTTTCGGATTCGTCAAGAATCTAACGGCAGGCATGACAATCCTTAATCTTCCGGGAATTCCCATCTTTAATGCAATCACCGATCAGGATTCAAGCAGTATAGCGCAGCCTGCATCCGATCCAAGAATTGCGGTCCCAGAACCATGGGATGGAAAAAGCCGTGTGACTATCCTCGTCTTAGGTCTGGATTATGCCGACTGGCGCGCCGGGGATACAGCACACAGCGACACCATGCTCCTGCTCAGCATAGACCCGATTACTAACGAAGCGTCTATGCTTTCTATACCAAGGGACCTTTGGGTAAATATCCCTGGTTTTGATTACGGACGCATCAACGAAGCTTATTTCAATGGGGACGCGTATAATCTTCCAGGCGGCGGGGCTGAACTTGCTCGCCAAACTGTTGAGCAATTCATCGGTGTACCTGTTCAATATTATGCTGTCATAGGTTTTAATGCATTTATAGATTTCATTGATGAAATTGGCGGCATAATAGTTTCTCCCGACCAATATGTAAAAATCGAGAAATTTGGAGGGGCACAGGAAGAAATCCTCGAACCTGGCAAAATTTACTCGCTCGATGGCGCTCTTGCACTTGCCTACGCACGTGAACGACACACTGAAGGTGGTGATATCGACCGCGCCCGTAGACAGCAGGAAGTGATTCTTTCCATTAAATCTCGGATTATTGACGACCACAACATCTCTGAATTGATCGCAAAAGCACCTGCACTTTACCAGGATTTATCTTCTGGCATAAACACCAACCTGAATTTACAGGAGGCTATCCAATTAGGACTCCTTGCACTTCAATTGAATACCAGCGACATTAAACAAGGTGTAATCAATTACGAAATGGCAATTCCTACTACGTCACCAAGCGGAGAAAAGATTCTAAAACCGATTCCTGATAAGATCCGAGTCCTTCGAGATGAACTTTTCGCCAACGGCGGTTCTGGCGCTCCTCTTGCTGTACCATCCGCTAATTCGACACTCGTGAGAGATGAAGCGGCCACAATTGTCATTTGGGATGGCAGTAATCAAGACGGATTGGGGGATCGAACATCAGCTTATCTTCAAAGCCAGGGTATCAATGTGCTCCAGGTTGCGAATGCCGGCGGATATTCTCCAGCCACAAAAATTGAGGTCTTCAATGGTAAGCCATATACTGTCGCCTTTTTAGCCCAAACAATGAACGTCGCTTCTGCGAATATCTGGAATACCTATGATCCAAGCGCAGGAGTAGATATCCGTATTACTTTGGGTGGAGATTGGGCAGCAAACAACCAGCTACCATAAATGTGATATTGTTACAAAACCTAAAAGGTGGCTTTCGCCACCTTTTTTTTATCTTATTTCATCATTGGGATTTTTATCCCATGTTTTTTCGCGGTATCAACCGCAAGCTTGTAACCCGCATCGACATGCCGCATGACACCGGTTCCCGGATCATTGGTCAGCACACGTTCCAAACGAGCGGCTGCTTCTGGTGTGCCATCAGCGACAATCACCATCCCTGCATGCTGGCTAAATCCAATACCCACACCACCGCCGTGGTGGAATGAAACCCAAGTAGCACCGCTCACTGCATTCAGAAGCGCATTTAAAATCGGCCAATCACTAACAGCATCCGTTCCGTCTTTCATCCCTTCAGTTTCCCTATTTGGTGAAGCAACCGATCCCGAATCCAAATGGTCCCTACCAATCACTATAGGCGCTTTCAATTCCCCGCTGGCAACCATCTGGTTGAATTTTAGCCCTGCTTTTGCCCGCTCTCCACACCCCAACCAGCATATCCGAGATGGCAGTCCCTGAAACGGGACCTGTTCTTTGGCCATTTGAAGCCATCGGTGAAGATGTTCATCATCCGGAAAAAGATCTTTGATCGCCTGGTCGGTTTTATAAATATCTTCTTTTTCACCAGATAAAGCCACCCATCTGAAAGGTCCCTTTCCTTCACAAAATAATGGGCGAATATACGCCGGAACAAATCCGGGAAAATCAAAAGCATTCTTCAATCCATTATCAAATGCGCGCTGCCTGATGTTATTCCCATAGTCAAACACTTCTGCTCCACGTTTTTGGAATTCGAGCATTGCTGCAACATGACTCGTCATCGTTTCAACTGATAAGCGTATATATTCTTTCGGATCCTTTTTCCGCAAATCCTCTGCCGCCGCAAGACTTAGTCCAGTCGGTACATACATCAAGAAATCATGTGCGGGGGTTTGGTCTGTTACCACATCAGGAATAACGTTGCTCTCTAATAAGGCTGGAAAAATATCTGCTGCATTACCGATCACTCCAACAGAAAGCGAAACTCCCTTCTCTTTTGCGTCAAGAACCAGGCTCAACCCTTCTTCCAGATTATCAGCCACTACATCCAGATATCCAATATCTTTTTGCAGTTGTGCCTGTTTCGGATCAACCTCCACGATTAAACCTGCCCCTTCATTCATTGTAATTGCCAATGGCTGTGCGCCGCCCATTGCACCCAACCCTGCTGTTAACACAAATTTTCCCTTTAAAGAGTTCCAACCACGCAAACGAGCCAACGATGCCAGAGTTTCATACGTACCCTGCAAAATACCCTGAGTACCAATATAGATCCAAGATCCTGCGGTCATCTGCCCAAACATCATCAACCCTTGTGCGACTAATGAGTCGAAATGCTCTTGCGTTGCCCAGTGCGGAACCAGATTGGAATTCGCAATTAGAACTCGCGGCGCATCTGAATGTGTCCGAAAAACGCCGACCGGCTTACCAGATTGAACTAATAATGTCTCATCATTTTCCAAATCCTTCAAGGTGTCAATTATTGCATCAAAGCAATCCCAATTTCTCGCCGCTTGCCCACGCCCTCCGTAAACAACCAGATCTTCCGGACGCTGAGCAACCTCAGGATCAAGATTGTTTTGAATCATCCGGAAAGGCGCTTCCGTTTGCCAGGATTTACATGTTAATTCTGAACCACGGGGAGCACGTACTTCACGTTTTGTAACCATACCGACCTCCTGATATTTTTCCAATAAGAGAATACATTTTTCATTGTACACAAATTAATGTCTTTCTTACGCATAAAATTTTTATTTGGCATATAATCATAAACTAATCTAAAATAATTTTGTTTTTATTCACATCGTTTGAGGTTTTAAGTATGCCAGTTTATGTATATCACTGTGACTCTTGCGGATTCCAATTTGAGCAACAGCAAAAATTTTCCGATAATCCGCTCAAAAAATGCCCGGAGTGCAGAAAGAACTCACTGCACAAAGTGTACACACCTGTCGGCATCATTTATAAAGGATCAGGTTTCTATTCAACAGACCATCGCTCCAGTTCTGGGTCAGTTTCCTCAAGCAAGCCAAAAACAAAATCGAAACAAGAAGAAAATAAAAGCGAGCCAGTAAAAACACCTGCCAGCGGAGCAAAAAGCTCACCAAGCACAAAACCCGATCAATCAGATCACCCTTGAATTTACCTTCGCATTCCTCTTTTCATAATTATCTTCAGTTGAATGAACATCATTAATCAACAAATATTCCTTTTAACTAGAATACAGCATGATAGAATTTTAATATGAAACGCTGGCATTTTTGGGTTGGCTTACTAATCAGCGTCATTTTCTTATTTATTGCGCTGCGCGGATTACAGATAACAGATGTGTGGGAAGGAATTAAATCCGCGAAATTTATTTGGCTATTTCCCGCTATCGCAATATATTTCCTTGCCGTCTGGTTTCGTGCTTTTCGCTGGCATTTGTTTTTACGCCCCATAAAAGAGGTTCCAATAAATGATGTGTTTCCAATTGTAACAATCGGCTATATGGGAAACAATATTTACCCCGCTCGGGCTGGCGAGATATTACGCGCAATTGTTCTCAAACATAAATATGAAATACCCGTATCCGGTTCTTTAGCTACTATAGTTATTGAACGAATTATTGATGGAGTGATCATGCTTGGGTTCATAATCCTGAACTTATCCAAGATCACCACTCTACCCGGTGCAATAGAGTTCGCAAAAACTATTCGTACGGTAACCCTTTGGGGTTCCATTATCTTTATTAGCGCATTATTTGTTTTTCTGTTGGCTGCGATATTTCCCAAAAAAACTCAAAAAATCCTTTTTATAATGATTGGGAAAACAATCCCAAATAATTGGCGGGAAAAAGCTCAATCAATCTCTCAACGATTTATCAAAGGACTGCGCTCCCTATCGTCCCCTGTGAATGTAACAAAAATATTTTTCGTATCAATTATTATTTGGCTATTGGAGACAGGGTTTTATTGGTTCATTATGTGCGCCTTCCCATTTAGAGTCAGCTTTTCAACTCTAATGTTGATGAACGGTGTTTTAAACCTCTTCACCGCAATCCCTTCCACTCCGGGGTACATTGGGACTTTTGATGCTCCGGGTATTGCAATGTTAACCGCATTTGGCATAAACCCGGAAATTTCCGCGAGCTACATACTCCTTTTACACGCTGCCCTATGGCTTCCGATCACTATTGTCGGTGGTTTGTTTTTTGGTAAAGTTGGGTTGGATTGGGGAAAAGAAATCGATCAAGCTAATAAGGAAAGGGAATCATGAAAATCGCTGTGATAGGAGCAGGTATTGGTGGTTTGACCGCTGCTTTTGATTTAAATAAACAGGGTTATCAAGTAACAGTATTTGAACAGGAAAATCAACCCGGCGGCTTGGCTGCAGGCTTTAAAGAAAAGGGTTGGGACTGGTCTTTAGAAAAATACTACCATCACTGGTTTGAAACAGATAAGGCAATTCTATCCTTGATTAATGAGCTTGGATTATCTGAATATGTACAATTTCACAGCCCGAAAACAGTTGTTTACCATCAGGGCGGTTTTTATCCACTCGACTCGCCTATCGCCGCCCTCCAATTTCCCGGTTTTTCTTTGATAGACAAAGTCCGATTTGGCCTCATTACTGTATTTCTCAAATATTTCGCACGCTGGGAACCTCTTGAAAAATATACGGCCCGTGAATGGATAAAACGTTTTTATGGAAAAAATCTCTATGAGGTTTTTTTCAAACCCTTATTGATTGGCAAATTCAGCGATCATTATCAAGAAATCAATATGGCATGGTTTTGGGCGCGTTTCAAAGCCCGTTCATCAAAGCTGGGCACGTTTGAAGGCGGCTTCCAATCATTTTTCGATCAATACACAAAAATACTATCAAAAAAAGGGGTTCAGCTTTTTTTCAACACGAGCATAGCAAATATTAGATCTTTAAAAAACAAAAAAGTTGAAGTGTCTACCAAAGACAATAAATTTATATTTGATAAAGTGTTAGCCACAATATCTCCCAAGACCTTATCCAGCATCACCCCGCAACTAAAAGGAGAATATCTTAATAAGATCAATGCACAAAGTAGCATTGGCGCTGTTGTTATCATTCTGTCTCTAAAAAAGCAACTTTCTAAAGAGAGCTATTACTGGTTCAATTTGCCAAAATCAGCCGGTTTTCCTTTCCTTGCATTAGTGGAACACACAAATTATGTGTCTTCTGACAATTTCAATGGAGAGCATCTGATCTATTGCGGAGATTATTTAGACCGTTCCCATAAATATTTCTCAATGAAAAATGAAGAGATAATCGATTATTTCATTCCGAGTTTAAAAAAGATCAATCCATCGTTCACTAAGGGTTGGATAATTAAAAGCTGGGTATTCAAAACCCCTTATGCGCAGCCGATCCCTCGCGTCAATCACTCACGCAATCTACTTCAGATAAGAACACCTCTTCCCGGGCTATTCTTAGCAAGCATGAGCCAGGTATATCCCTGGGATCGCGGGACAAACTACGCGGTTTCTTTCGCTCATCGAGCAGTACAAGTAATGATTGCACCCAAATCGAAATCTTAATTCATAAATACGTGTATGTTTTTGCTCATCCAAACTTTTTTATAATTTTGTTTTTTTAAAAAACTTAAGTGCAATCAGTTTAGTTTGCCCAAAACTCCCTGATAGAAACCATATATAGGGGATAATAACAATTCTAACGCTAACCCTGTCCGAGAACTTGCGTTCTATTCGATAACAATTTTGCGTGTTAATACTCATGGTTTGTTAAGGTAATAAACCTTAAATAAAATGATTCTTTTATATTCCCGTAGGGTAATAGTCTTGTTAATTAAGAGGAATCTTGCTAAAATTCCATTAGTCCGATTAACGGGGCAAGCCTCCAAATTAACTTTGATGGCATCCCAAAAGTAATACGCGATTATCAATTGAATACAAATAATCCCACTTTTCAACCAAAGTGGGTGTTATTAAATACATCATAACACCAGGATCAAAGAGAAAGGGAGGTCCGGCAGGGAATGGATGCAAGGCAAGCTTGGCAAGCAACGCTAGGGCAGCTTCAGATGGAAATGCCCAAGGCCACTTATGATACATGGGTAAAAGGTACTGAGCTAAGTAAGCATCAGGAAAATATTTTTACCATTGGTGTACAAAATGCCTATGCGAGAGACTGGTTGGAAAACCGCCTGACGACAACAGCCGAAAAGATGCTAACTGGCATCATGGACGCCCCTCAAACCATTTCATTTATCATTCGTCCTGTTGATGAACCTCTTCCAGAAACCGAAACCAACAAAATTGCTTTGAGTTTTTCCACAAAGCAAATAAAAACATCTGGTATGCGGTTTAATTCCCGCTATACATTTGATAATTTCGTTGTTGGTCCCAACAACCGCTTACCTCATGCGGCAAGCCAGGCAGTCGCGGAAAGTCCTGCGAACGCCTACAACCCATTATTTCTGTATGGCGGCGTGGGGCTGGGAAAAACCCATCTCTTGCAAGCAATCGGTAATGAAGCTGCAAAGCGTGACCTGAATATATTGTATGTTTCCTCAGAAGAGTTTACTAATGATTTAATTAATGCCATCCGTAAGCGTGACACCGTCAATTTTCGCGAAAGATACCGCAGCATCGATATACTTCTCATTGATGATATTCAATTCATTGCGGGCAAAGAATCCACCCAGGAGGAATTCTTTCACACCTTTAACACTCTCCATGGGCAGGATAAACAAATAGTAATTTCCTCAGACAGATCTCCAAAATCTCTTGTTACTCTGGAAGAGAGGCTTCGCTCTAGATTTGAATGGGGGCTTATTGTTGACATACAGCCACCCGAGTTGGAAACACGAATTGCGATTTTGCGCACAAAAGCAGAACGCGCGGGCAGAAATGTCCCTGGTGAGATTCTAGAAAGCATTGCTCATCAGATACAATCGAATATTCGCGAACTTGAAGGAGCTCTCACTCGCGTGTTAGCTTATTCAGACCTGAGTGGAAAACCGCTAACAATGGAACTTACTAAAATTGCTCTGACAGATTTCCTGCCTACCCCAAGTTCTGTAGAACCTGATCGGATACTTGAAATAGTCGCAGATACTTTCAGCATCACACAAGAAGAGCTTCTCAGTCGAAACCGCTCAAGAAAAATTTCCCTTCCCAGACAAATTGCTATGTACTTGCTGCGGGATATGGTAAATGCTTCTTTTCCCCAAATTGGGAAAACTATGGGTGGACGTGACCACACCACCGTCTTATATGCCTGCGAGAAAATCGCAAACCTTATCGAGCAAGACGATCTTTTCAGAAGGAAAGTATTCCAAATTCGAGACCACTTATATAAACAGAATGCCTGTATTTAGCAATTATTAATATGTTTTTTACAATTTAATAATTGCTAGAAAAACCTCATGGTACAATTATTTTGGTAAATTCAGCGGGAATACCAATTGAATAGTTGTTATAGGAACCAAGCTTATAATTGAAGATTCAACACCCTGGTCAGAACTACTTACCAGGGTATTTTTTATATTAAACTATTTGTGATCATAAGATCACTATTAATAAAAAGGAAAAAAATGAAAAACACAAATTTAAAAATAATACCCCTTGGCGGCCTTGGGGAAATTGGCCGCAACATGATGCTTTACGAGTATGAAGATTCAATAATTATTGTAGACTGCGGAATTATGTTCCCTGACAATTATATGCTTGGCATTGATTACATCATCCCTGACTTCCATTATCTTCGCAGCCGCAAAGACAAGGTCCGAGGGATCATCTTCACCCACGGCCATTTGGACCATATTGGCGCAATTCACCATTTACTTCAAGAAGTGCAGGCACCTATTTATGGAACGCCATTAACCCTTGGTTTAGTGAAGGTGAACTTATCCAGGCGTCACTTGTTGGATACGGCATCTCTTAAAACCATTAAAGCTGGCGAGAGCATTAAACTCGGACCGTTTAAAATCGACTTTTTCCATGTATGCCATTCCATACCCGATTCCGTTGGTTTAGGAATTGAAACCCCAGAAGGACTAATTGTTCAATCTGGTGACTATAAATTCGATCACACGCCCGTGGATAATTGGCCAACTGATTACTCAAAATTAGTAGAGTTTTCCAGGAAAGGTGTGTTGGCCCTTATTGCTGATTCCACAAATGCAACACGTCCCGGATGGACTCCCTCAGAAATGGTCGTTAGCGAAGCATTTGATGATGTGTTCAAGAAAGCGAAGAACCGCATTATTATCGCCAGCTTTGCCTCACTAATTTCACGCGTGCAGCAAGCTGTGAATGCTGCTGTTGCTCATAATAGAAAAATCGCTTTTGTTGGCACAAGCATGGTTGAAAACATAAAAATGGCTCAAAAACTTGGTGGATATTTAGATATTCCCAAAGGCACTCAGGTAAGCATTAATACTGCCCTTGAACTGCCAGATCATGAAGTAGTTATTATGTGTACTGGATCACAGGGTGAAACCACTTCAATATTAGGCCGCTTAGCTCGCGGTACTCAGCGCCAATTCGACATCAAGAAAGGTGACACTGTTGTCCTATCCTCCAAAACGATCCCAGGAAATGAGGAGGCAGTCTTTTCTACCATTAATGCTCTTTTCCGGCGCGGTGCGAACGTAATTTACGAAGAAATCGCCCCCGTTCATGTTTCCGGGCATGGCAGCCAAGAGGATCTGAAACTCTTAATCAACCTGACAAAACCAAAATTTTTTATTCCGGCTTATGGTGAAATGCGCCACTTAAAACAGGCTGCAATCCTTGCTCAGCAAACAGGAATTCCAGAAAAACGCATCCTCGTTGTTGAAAACGGGAAGATTCTAAATGTCAAAGGTGGAAAAATAAAAATAGGCGGCAATGTGTCAGCAGATACCATATTTGTGGACGGATCAGGAGTCGGCAATCTGGGCCTGGATGAAATACGTGACCGCACCTTATTGTCAAAGGACGGAATTATCTTAGTCCATATAAACTTAAATAACAGTAACGTTCTGCATGGGAAGCCGAAAATTGATAGCCGCGGTTTTGCCGCTTCGCAGGAAGCTGGCCAGATACTTCACCACCTTGAACAACCAGTGAGAGACTCGATCAAGAATTCAAATGGAAATATGGAAAAAAATATAATTCGAACTGTAAAAAACTTTATCTATAAGAAAACCCGTCGAAAGCCAACTGTTCTTGTAACGATCACAAAAATATAAGCTAACACTTATATCTAAATTAATCCTGCCATCCATGTGCCCCGCGCAGGGGCACAAAAACAACTGGCAGGATTTGTTCTTTTTTGATTTGCTTTTTCCCCTTAACCCAAACTTCCAGCATTTGCCGCCAGCGCCCGCCGATAGGAGCAACAATACGTCCATTGGTCTTCAATTGGTCTAATAATGTTTTCGGAATTAAAGGGGCAGCGGCGGTGATTAGAATGCGATCATACGGAGCATTGTCAGACCAACCCAAAGAACCATCCCCCACATGTAGATGTATATTATCCATCTTGAGAGCCCGCAAATTCCGTTCTGCCAGCTCTGAAAGTTTCGAGATCCGTTCAACAGAATGTACTTCTTTTACCAAATTCGCGAGAATGGCTGTCTGATAACCTGACCCAGTCCCAATTTCCAGCACCACCTCATCACCTGTAAGTTCCAAACCAGCCGTCATCAACGCAACAATATATGGTTGAGAGATTGTCTGCTCATTCCCTATAGGCAGCGGGTGATCTGCGTAGGCATCCGCTTGATATACTTCTGGTACGAATAAATGCCTTGGTATCGTCAGGAAAGCCTGCAGAACACGTGCATTAGTGATCCCCCTCTGTTTGATCTGTAATTCGACCATCTCTGATCGAGCTTTTAAAAAAGATTGTAAGTCATGCATCTTTTTCATTATACAAAATTATGAAGTCAGTTGTTCATTCTTTTTTCTAGATCACCTGAAATATTTCGATCCACCTTTCCCATTGGAAAATCTAACAAGGCGCCAATTTTCACCCATTCAATTTTGTCTGCTTCCAGAGCTTTTGGATCCCCATTCACTATTTCAACAAAATAAGTATATACAGTAACCGTAAAATGGGTATAGGCATGTTTATAAATGCCAAACAACTCCTCTGTATTAACTAAAATTCCCAATTCCTCTTTCAGCTCCCGTTTCAATGCTGTGGAATGATCCTCACCATGTTCAATCTTTCCACCCGGGAATTCCCACATCCCGCCTAATAACCCATCCGCAGACCGTTTGTCTATCAATACTTTATTGCCTTTTCGTAAGATGGCAGCAACCACCTCTAAGTGCGGTTTAGCTACCCGTTTTCTTTGTACTGGCAGATCCATTTGAGTGCTTTTTGAAAAGGCAATACACTCTTTTCTAATTGGGCATTGTTTGCACATCGGATTAACTGATCTGCATACCATAGCCCCCAAGTCCATTACAGCCTGGTTGAAATCACCCGCCTTGCCATCTGGGATCATCTCTCTTAAATATTCTTTTAGAATATTCTTATTCCTTATTTTGTTTACCAGTCCATGAAAATCAAAGAGCCGGGATATTACACGGACCCCATTAGCATCTAAGGCTGGCTCATTCAATCCGAAAGCTATTGACGCTATAGCACCAGCTATATAATCCCCAATACCTGGCAGTTTTTTCAATTCATGCGTTGTGTTAGGGATTACACCATCTAATTGATAATGAATAATTTCTGCGGATTTCTTGATATTCCTCGCACGGCTGTAGTACCCCAATCCCTCCCACAACTTTAAAACATCATCTTCAGATGCGTAGGCCACACTTTGGATATCTGGAAATCTACTTATCCAACACCGAAAATATGGGATGACAGTATCCACCTGTGTTTGCTGCAGCATCACCTCAGATATCCAGATCAGATAAGGGTCATACAACCCTCTCCATGGAAGTTCCCTGGCATTTAATCTGTACCATGCCAACAATTTTCTTTGGATCTTCTTCTTTGTAGAAATATCCATCACCTGGAAGAATTGGAGGAAATTAAAATTGAAAGCCGCCGTTTGCGAGAACAATTTTCTGCTGGTAGTTAGTCACAAAATCCAAGAGGTTATTGACAAGCATTGTCCATTCCTCAGAATCGGTGATTTTTAATACTTTTTGATAAGTCGGGAGAATTGCGCCAACTAAAATTTGCGGTTGGTCTCCATAAACCGTTGCCCATGCATCGCTTAGTTTGAATCCAAATTTCTGTACTTCCGGCAGAAACTCCCGCACAACAAATTCAAAATACTCTTGTTCATGCTCTGGATTAATATCCCAAGTCATAATCAGTTTTACCGGCACAAAATCACCCTTTAGTGTGGATAGTCCAGTACAACAATTTGAGTCTCTTCTGGTAAGGATTCGGGCTTTGATACATTCAAAGCAGGTAACGTTTCTACAGTAGAAAGACCCATTACTTTCAAGAATTTTCCGATTGGGTCTAGATTAGTCTTGGAGGCAGAAGTCGAATAATGCATAGGGACAACAATATTTGGTTCAAAAAGACTGATCACTTCCGATGCTTTTGCGGCATTCAACCCATCACCCCCCCCCACAGGGACAAGAGCCACATGAACCGGGCCAATTGATTCAACCTCTGATTGAGTGGGAACCTGAATCATATCGCCCAGATGCACTATTGTTATTCCAAAATAGTTAATAAGATACAGGATGTTATTTGGTTTTTCCTGGCCATCAACTTTTCGTTTTTCTGTGCGCAGGCCAGTCACAAATACCCCACCGATTTCATATTCGCCCGGGTCAGTGATTACGTAAGGATCGCCATTTACCACTTTTAGATTCTTGTGCCGGGGCGAATCATGGCTAACAGTCACAATGTCTGCTTTCAACTTCAGCGGAACATATCCCACTTCTTTGTTATCATATGGATCACATACAACCGAAGTCATTCTCCGATCGCTAATTCGAAAACAGGAATGCCCATACCAAGTAATTTCCATCCAACCTCCAAGTATTACGGTTGATTATACAATAAATTGATTTCACCCAAAGATCATCACAAATAGATGTCTGTTTTCTTGTAAAATAGTTATATTGGTTAATCATTATAAAATGGATGGGAGAAAACACAATGGAAGAATTAATACAATGGATGCTTCATGGCCCTGCATGGATCCGCTATAACGTTTTAATTAATTTATTAGATCGAAAAAGAGAAAGTCCACAAGTAATTTCCGCATACAATGACATGCTTGATGACCCCAAGATAATTTCTCTGCTTGCTGACGTGCAAAATTGGGAACATGCCCTTTTAAAGCGGCATAACGATGCAAGCCACCCTATTCATAAACTCAGCTTTCTTGCCGACATAGGAATATCCTCTCAAGAACCAGGTATCCAATCAGCCATTAGAAAAATTCTTAAACACAGATCCGAAGAAGGCCCTTTTCAGGTACTTTCGAATTATCCAACCAACTTTGGCGGGAGTGGGCTGGATGAATGGTTGTGGTGCCTTTGTGACGCGCCCTTAACCATTTACATACTGATCAAGTTCGGTCTAGGTAATAATAAAATTGTTCTTTCCGCTATCAAACACCTTGAGACACTTATAAGAGAAAATGGTTGGCCGTGTGCGGCCTGTAAAACACTTGGTAAATTCCGCGGACCGGGCAAGAAAAGCGATCCCTGCCCTTATGCAAATTTACTAATGTTAAAAACAAACACACTAATAAATGACCCTTCATATGAAGAGAATATAAATATCGGGATAGAGGTAATTCTTGGGTTATGGGAACACAGCCGTGAAAAGCGGCCATATCTGTTTAAGATGGGAACTAATTTCCGAAAATTTAAAGTTCCATTCATTTGGTATGATATTCTTCACGTTCTTGATGTCTTATCACAGTATAAGCAAGCCTACAGTGACCCTCGATTCCAATCAATGCTGAATGTAGTTCGTTTAAAAGCTGACCCAGATTTTAGATATACTAGCGAATCAATTTGGACAAAATGGAAAGGATGGGAGTTTTGTCAAAAGCGGGAACCGTCAATGTGGGTTACATATTCCGTCCTGCGAACTCTTAAAAGAGTCGGGGAATTTGAATCAATTTGATCTTTTTGTCTAATCGATTATTTAATTACATTACCAAAAGGCGATTTTCGCCCCTAAAAATTCAAACTGTTTCTCATAGATTAGATCAAGAAATTTTACAAATGAATTCCTTTTCAACACATTGAACACGTTATCCAATATTCTTCGCAAAAAAATCGGCCTTCTTTGATTTACACACAATAACACCACCCGAAACTATCACTATTTCAATCCATGCTTCAATTCTGAATTCCTATGGTAAAATCCTGACCTTGTTCTTCATATAGGCTTTTGGTATAATCTCGGCTGTACCTTAAGAATATATTTACTTGCCGACGTAGCTCAAACGGCAGAGCAATCGCCTTGTAAGTGATAGGTTACGGGTTCGATTCCCGTCGTCGGCTCAGTTGCAAACAACCAAGTGGGTTTGCTCCGAGTAATTGGAACATCTCACTTGCCTGCCTGCAACTGGCATTTTGGACGGTTACCCAAGTGGCCAAAGGGGACTGACTGTAAATCAGTTGGCGATCGCCTTCGAAGGTTCGAATCCTTCACCGTCCACTGGCTGAAAAGCCGTTTTTTATCCCGACTTCCGGGAATATTGGGCAAGGAAAGCCCTCATAGCTCAGACGGTAGAGCACGTTCTTGGTAAGAACGGGGTCATGGGTTCAAATCCCATTGAGGGCTCAGACCGCCAAAACTGAAATTATTTATAGACATCAGGAGAAGAAATATGGCAAAAGAAATATTTGAACGAACAAAGCCACATATGAACGTGGGAACAATGGGTCACATTGACCATGGGAAGACCACGCTCACAGCGGCCATCACCAAATACAGTAATATACGCGGCATGGCAGATTACCGTGCGTT
>CBDAFG010000041.1:0-21483 GCA_965195205.1 uncultured Pelolinea sp.
CCATATACAAAGATACCAGATATATGCTTTATTGAAAACAGGTCATCTTCAAACAGAGATTGCCGAGACGATCGGGGTACACAAAGCAACCATCAGCCGGGAGATCAGACGCAATCGAGGGAGGAGAGGATATCGCCCTAATCAAGCACATCAATTCACAATAGATAGGCAGAACAAAGCCAGGCCAAGGATCAGGATAGAAGATTGGGCGCGGATCGAGAAATTGATTCGATTAGACTGGAGTCCAGAGCAAATTAGCGATCAACTTGGCAAAGAGCTGAGATTAAAGATCAGCCATGATCTTTGACATCCAAACTGCCAGGTAGATGCTTCTATGTTAGCTTCGTTTTTGTTCTGCAAAAACTATTTGTTTGCAGAACAAAGTTTACATTGCTCAGGGAGTGCTTGACTTATTCTTTATAGTATGCTGACTAAGAGTTATCTTCGATTCACTCTATCCTCTCTATCGTGTCTATTGTGTCTACACAGTGTTACAGCGTCCATACAGTACACAAGGCTATGCGCAAATTGTCCATTGTGTCCATTGTTTCCACGGTGTCTCATTAAAACTGCACCAAATTGCACCGGGAAAGGCGACTCAAAAATATGCGCACAAAATTTAAACCAAATATATTCGTCTCATGCTCGAAACTCATGAGGTAATAGATTCGACCTAAGTACAATAATTGCCAAGTTTCGCCGTCCGCCCCCAATCTTTAATAACGACCTAATTCTATGAAATCCATATTTAGTAGTATTGCGTCTCAATCTTTAAATATCTTATCGATTGCATCATCAAAGGAGATAGCATATTTAATTACATTTCTTCGATTTTCACCCAGTGGCGTTCTTTGCCGCTCTTAATAATCGCATCTGTGATCATCATGATGTAGTGTCCTTCCTCAAACGTTGCGAAATCACATGAGTCTCTACCTAGTTTCTTTCCATCAGCTATGAAATTATAGTAAGCCATTAAATTGTTCTTAAAAGCATCATTCCAACCCTCAGGGTGTCCGGCAGGCATATAGGTATAATCACGCACCTCCGGAGCCATGAAATTTGGATTGCGTATTACTTGTTCGTTATTGGTATTGCGATTTCCTTTCCACATTCTGTCAGAAGTTTCCTGATTCCAGTAAAATGATGATTTTGAACCGTCTACTTCAACGTTTAAATAGCATTTTCGGCCCGCACTTACCTGACTGCAGTGGAAAATGCCGGTTACACCATTCTCGAATTTCAACAGTACACCTGCGTAATCCTCAGTGTCTATCTCAATGTCCTCGTATTCCATATCCACATTAATAGCAAAAGTTTCTACTTCTGAAACCGGTTTTTTTCGAACTGGAAGCGCGGTAACCAGGTCAGCACAGACTGCCACAATTCTGGATCCGATGACATTTTGGGCTATATCCATCCAATGCGATCCAATGTCTGCGACACATCGCGAATCACCTGCCAATTCGGGTTCAACCCGCCAATTATAATCAGTATCAAATAGCAGCCAATCCTGAAGATAGGACCCATGCACGAAAAATATTTTTCCCAGCTCGCCATTGCGAATCCTATATTTCATATCCTGCACTAATGGTGTCATACGATAACAAAAATTTACGCCCGCAACAATATTTGGGTAATGCTTTAGTATTTCAAGCAATTTGGCTGATTCTTCTGTGGTTCTGGTTAGAGGTTTTTCTGAAAAGATATGCTTTCCTGCTTTGATGATCTTTTCATTTATATCGAAATGCATATAATTCGGGGTGCAGTTGTGAACAACCTGGATACTTGGATCGGAGATAAGGGATTCCACATCCGAAAAGCATTTCGAAATACCGTATTGCTCGGCTTTTCTTTTTGCTAATTCGTAATTGATATCCGCTACAGCTATAAGATCAACAAAACCAATACGGCGAATCGCATCGATGTGGGTCACACCGATAAATCCCATTCCAATTATTCCGACTTTAATTTTCTTCAAGGTAGATTCCATGCTTTATTATTTTTCTCTCACTCTAATCAACATCGAATTTGTAAAATTCTAACATTGATTTCTCAATGACATCTTGAATAATTTCTCTATTACTACTTACAATAAAAAATCAATATTGATAAATAGTATTCTGAGAATCGAAAAGTTCCTTTTTGAGAAAACCTTAACCCCACAGATTAAGAGTCAGTTTCTCCCATTAAGGAAAAATTCGTTCCCAGAACTTATCAAGTGGATTATTTTTCTAACTATCACCTTTTTTACGCCTCATATCCCCCGACTTTTCCCCCCACTCCCATCCCAGAGAGATCTATAAAGTGTATCTCCGGACATAACACATAACAAAAGAGATGGCAATCTTGCCCTGCCCTCTCCTAACATTCTGATTTTGGATCCGAATTTATCGATGGATGAGCTTTCCTAACAGTGGTATTTTCACATAGATCGCGTTCTCCGGACACATCTCCTGGCAGCAGTAGCAGCGGATACATTTGGCGTAATCATACACCGGTGCCTCTGTGTGGCTCTCATTTATCCAGGAAAGCGCCTTAGGTTCTACCGGGCATACTTTCACGCACGTTCCACAGCGTGTGCATGCCTCCGGGTTGATCGTTGGTCGCGGAGCAGAATACTTTCGCATAAAATTTGATGAAATAAAAGAAGTCCCTTCCGTGGTTGGTACAGAACTACGATTCACATCAAAACCAGGGTTTATAAAATCCTCTACCGGATCACCAACAATGGTTATATTCTGCATTGTACCCAGCCCAAATTCCTCTCCTACCACCAACGGCTCAACCAGGATTGGATCAAGATCGATCATTTTACACACTACGCTGTCCAGAGCCACAGGATCAACTGAGAATAGCAGCACATTCATCGCGCGCGGGTTGCCATTGCGCGGACCATTGCCCTCCATCGCCAATATCCCATCCATGATATACAAACGCGGTTTCAGAAGCAGGTTCAGGTCCACTAACATCTTCGAGAACTGTACCGCATTCGGCATCACAGAGTGAAATTCCGCTTTTCGCGGTCCCGGGATGCAGCCAAACTGGTTCTTGATCGCCCCTGTAATCCGTGTCAGCGCGTGGGTCTTTAGTTTCGAGATACTCACCAATCCGTCGCTCTCCACCACGCCTTTCGCGATCTCAAACTTATTCACAAGCTTTCCATCTGGGTTAGACATGATCATAACGTTCTCAAAATCTGCGAATGGTATGCCCATCGCGTCAGCGATCTCAAGAAATCCGGCTTTGCGGGCATTCCCGCGTGGATTTCCAAAACCGGGCGAATCGCCAAAGCTAAGCGCCGCCCCCACTCTCTGGAATGCTTCCGCCACTGATTTGAAAACCACTGGGTGCGGGCCGATGCACTTATCCGGTCTATCGCCAGCCAAAATATTCGGCTTCAGGAGGATCTTTTCACTAGATACAGCAAATTGTCCCGCTCCACCCAAAAGACTCAGCCCTTTTTCCACCGCTCTGGAAACCGACTCATAATCATAATTCTCACATCGTACTAATGCAACTGTTGCTTTTTTATCCATTTACATACCTTAATAATCCTGCTTATACATGATTAACCTCTGCGACCGCCGTTGGTTGCGGAAAAGCAACAAATCGGGATTATAGCATTATTAACAGCAAAACTCTCGACTGACCAGATATTCATTCGTCAACCAGCATAAACTCCCAAAATTATCTAAACGCATATTTAAACATTAAGAAATAGTTGAAGTGTTGTCTTTGCCATTATCATTCAATTCTGATATGCTGTAATAATTGTCGCAATCCGAGTGCGCCTTTGTCAAAGAAAATGGCTCACTTAAGTGTAAAAAAAAGAGCCGCTGTCGGCTCTGTCCCCAGGTTAAGTAAATTGCTAACTGTTAACAATATTATGTTGCCTATCTTTTATACGGTTTACAAAGTATTTCATGCACTTGGAACGTTTTAAAATCAGCATATCCCGCTGCCCGGGCAACAACCGCTGTATCCGCGCCGCTATGTGTTCCCGCGATCGAAAGCACTTTCTGTCCCGCTTGCAGGTACCCTGAGCTTGTTGCTATCAATACAATCTCGCATACCACCTTAAATCCTTCGCTGATGCGCTTATAAACATCAGCAATCAAGTTTTGTGTTTCATTCCGACTAAATTTGCTCATTGTGCCCATCGTCACCCCCCAGATCACCTGATGGCCCTTCACAGTTAATGATTCACAAACTTCTGGAGGTGGACTCTGCCTCCCTTCCAGCACCTCTCCCACAATAATGAGGGGAACTTTCTCGCCCACAAAAACCTCCGCTGCCATTTTGGCAGTCTTGCCAAAGCTGGAAGCAACAATTATCGCATCAATACCACCCTGCCGGTACCGTTTTAAAGCAATTGCCAACACATCAGCAGTGTTATTCTCACCGCTCTTTTCGAAATATGTTATTTCTGTCTTCATTTTTCAGTATTTACCTTAGTGATTTATAAAGAATATCCAGGAATTTTTCCCGGTCAATGCTCGTGCCTACTTCCACATTCTTAGGTAATTTTTTCCTATCACGAATGTCAGCAACCGTTCGCCCGCGTGTATAAGTGCCGTTTATCTCAATATCAATATGCATAGGTTTCGCCTGGAAAACCGTTGGATCGATCACTGCCGCGACCGCGCAGGCATCATACACGATCCCGCCGGTCCTGCCAGGGTATTTCAAATGAATATCTATAATAATATTAATGATCTCTGCGGCAGCATCCGCCCAGGGCGTCCCGATCTCACGGATCCGTTTGACATCCTCTTTTCGGATCTCTGCCTTATCGGTCACTTCCAAGCCAATCATTGTGATCGGGATGCCTGCTGAATACACTATGTGAGCTGCTTCAGGATCCGCTAAAATATTGAACTCAGCGGAAGGTGTTGTATTCCCTTCGATATACGCGCCGCCCATAGTAACGATCTTTGGAATGCGTTCTGCCAGCTTCGGTTCGATCCGCAGCGCCAATGCTAAATTTGTCAACGGGCCAATCGGCATATAAATCGTATCCTTACCTGCTCCGCTCATATAGTAATCGATCAGAAAGTTGACCGCATGAGGTTCTTGGGGCTGAATAGATGACTCAGGAAAAGGCAGCCGGATGATCTGGTCCCCATCTCCAGCGATAATTGGGCCAATTAAAGGAGCATTCGCCCCTACATAAACCGGAACATGTTCAAGTTTGCCTGCGGAAAGCAGTTTCAGCGTGTTTTCAAGCGTAACTTCAAGATGAACATTGCCGTGTACTGGCAGCACAGCAACAAACTCCAAAGCAGGATGGTGCCCTGCCATAAGCATCGCTACCGCGTCATCACACCCCGTATCAACATCTAAGATCACTTTTTGTGCCATACAATCTCCTCATTATATTAAATAATCTGAAAAAGGTCAGTGTAAATTATCGCAGGTTATGAAAAAACAGTTGTTTTCTATACAGGATAATCTGCAATACGGGAGTTGGGAGCTCGTTTGCTCAACCGCTGCAGACGGCTCTGCACCTCAGAGCGTATTCTCGCTTTATCGACGGTCAGCAGTTCCCGGTTCTTCATTAGAACTTTTCCGTCGCATAGTACTGTATCCACATCTGACCCACGTGCATTATATGCAATCATGGATAAAACGTTTGTCCGCGGGGTCATATGCAGCCCATCCTGCCGCAGCAAGGCAATATCCGCTTTCATGCCAACTTTCAGTTCGCCGATCTGATCTTCCAAATGAATTACCTTGGCACTGGATCGAAAGGCAATATTAAGGAGTTGCTCAACTGGCAAATAGGTGCAGTCACCAGTTCGCAGCTTCGCTAACATCCCCAGAAGACCCATCTGTTCGATAATATCCATGGTGTTGTTGCTTACCGCGCCATCTGTAGCCAACCCAATCGGAATTCCTTTCTCCAAATATTTATCAACCGGAGCGATTGTCATCGCGTGCTTCAGATACGTTTTTGGCGCCTGTGGGACGCCTGTTCCAGCCCCTGCCATAAGGTCATAATCCCCATCCTGCGGATTCTTGCAATGCGCGAATATCGTTGGGACTTCCATCACGCCGGCATCTTTGCATACCTGCACTGGAGTCTTTCCGAATTCCTTCAAAGCCAGGTCAACCTGTCCCTGTGTTTCAGAAACGTGTATATGAATTCCAACTTGATTCTTCATGGCCTTTTTGGCAACTAATTTCAGGAACTCCGGACTGCAGGTATATGGTGAGTGTGGTCCCAGCCAGGTAGTAATGCGTCCATCCGCGCCCCCCTGCCAACGTTTAACAAACTCTAAGGTCTCATCTAACTTCGCTTCCCCTTCATGACCAAACACAGCCCAGGCCAAGTTTGCGCGCATGCCTGTTTCCTGTACCGCTTTGGCAACCTCATCCATGTAAAAATAATGATCTGCCACGCTGGTGATGCCATTCTCGATCATTTCCGCCATTCCCAGCATTGCGCCCCAATACACATCCTCTTCTGTTAGATTAGACTCCATTGGCCAAATATAATCATTGAACCAGGACTCAAGCGATACGTCCTCCGCCAAATTACGCATTAGCACCATCGGCACATGCGCGTGAGTATTGATCAAACCCGGAATTGCTAACAATCCTTTAGCATCTACTATTTCAGTTTCTTGGTCCACTTCTAATGAACCAGATGTACCAATTTCCTTGATCAGACTTTTCTCAATAGCAATATCCTGATTTAAAATAACTTCAGGTGTATCACCATTGAAGATTAGAACATCACAATTCCGGATCAATCGATCAATCATTTTTTATCCTTTTTTATTCAGCTTTTTCTGCAAGTTGTTCTGATTGTTCTTTTTCAAATCTTTTCATCCGCGCAAGTATCGCCTGCCGCTGTTGGATAGCATAGGCTACCAGAGCAATGATCGTTGTCGCATACGGGATCATCGTCACCAGCTGGGCCGGAATATCCAGTGAACCAAACTGGTTCGCGATCGCATCAGAAAAACCAAACAGGACAGCAGCCAACAATGTGCCCAGCGGCTTTTTGCCCCCCAGGCTTACAGATGCAAGACCGATCCAACCCCTGCCAGCCGTCATATCACGTGCAAACATTTGTAAATAAGCCATCGACAGATTCATTCCCCCCAACGATGACAACACACCACTTATTATCAGTGCCGTCATTCGAACACGTTTCACGTTGATACCTAGAGAAGTTGCCGCATCTGGATTCTCACCAACCGCGCGTAAACGAACTCCATAGCTCGTCCTGTATAGGAAGATATACACAACAAACGTAAGCAAAAAAGCAAGGTAAGTAAAAACATTGTGCCCGCTCAGAACTTCACCTAAGAAAGGTATATCCTTGATAAAAGGTATATGCACATTCGGGACTGATAAGCTGGCCAAGTTGCCTGTATTCCCCTTGTCACCGGTGATGATATACATCAAGAAAGTGGTTCCGCCAGAACACATCATGTTTACTGCTAAACTTCCAAAAAATAAGTCGGTTCCCAAATGGAGGACGAAAAGTCCAAGTATCGCTGCAATGACCATAGCAACAACCATCCCACACAAAACCGCCAACCATACACTGCCAGTGAAAGCAGAAACCATCACACCGGTAAAAGCCCCCACCAGCATTAACCCTTCCAATGCTTTGTTGCTGACTCCAGCTTTTATGGATACTAAACTTCCCAATGCAGGAAAAATAATCGGTGTGCTGATTCGAATTACACTCGCTAAAAAGAGCGAGGTAAAAATACTTTGCAGAACAGTTTCAAACGTCACTGGTTCCTCCTTTTATTTTCCCATTATTGTTATTATTTTTCTCTCTAACAATCCGCTGCTGAATAGTCGGCATCAGCCGTTCCGCAGTGACTAAAAGGAGGATCACCGCTTGAATGACCATTACCAATTCTCGTGATACATCTGTTGTTCTTTCCATTACTTCCGCGCCCGCTCTCATGTAACCGTAGAGAAGCGAGGAAATTGGGACGAGAAGTGGATTTAGACGTGACAGAACTGCTATATTTATGCCATTAAAACCCATGCCGGATGACATGCCAACGATCAACCTGTTGTGAATTGCAAGGGTCATATGCGTTCCTGCGATACCGGCAAATATACCGCTGACTGTCATCGCAAGTAATACAGTACGATTGATGTTTACCCCTCCATAGCGCGCAAATTTTATATTTGAACCAAGTATTCGCAGTTCATATCCAAATGGTGTTTTGTAAAGCAAATAGTACGCAGCAATTACCGCTGCGATCACAACATAAACGATGATTGAAACACTCGTTTGCTTCATCCATAATTCCCTGATCGAAGATAAAAAAGGCAGGTCAGGGATAAAAGTGGGCAGCCGCAATTCCACCGGAATTCTTTCAGATGTCATAGTTCTGGAACCCTCAGGCATAATGTAATACTTTAATAAATATTCAAATGCTTTTATAGCAATAGTATTAAGCATCAGCGATGTAATCAATTCACTAGCATTCAAGTAAGCTTTTAGATATCCTGGTATAACCGCCCATAGGAACCCAACGACCGCAGCCGCTACAAACGCAAGGGTAATTCGCAAAGCAGGTGGAAGCGGTACAAACAGGATAACCACACCGGACATAAGCGCCCCAAGGATCAATTGCCCTTCCGCCCCGATATACCATTGGCCCGCAGTGAAAACAATACACATCGCCAATCCTACTAACACTAAAGTCAGGCTATCTTCCAGCCAATCACCAATGCGGTTGAGCCGGGTTAGGGGACCAAATAGGAATGATTTATAAGCTTCAACGGGTTCCGAGGAGACAAACAAAGTAATAATGAATCCAAAAGTAAGACCAATGGCCAAAGCAATTATCACTCTCAGGAATTCACGGAAACCCTTTGATCTAAGGAAGTTTTTCATAGGTATTTCTCCATCTCTTCATAGGTTTGTTGTTTGACCCCGAGCATGTATAAACCGAGTTCTTTTTCAGAAACTTTTGATGCATCCGGAAATACTCCTGTGATTTCCCCTTCATACAGTGCCACGATCCGATCTGAGACACTCATTACTTCGCTTAGGTCTGCGGATACGAGCAGAATCGCTGTGCCCCTGCTTCTGATCTCAACCAACTGCTCACGTATAAATTCCGTCGAACCCACATCAATCCCACGTGTCGGCTGGGAAGCAATTAATACTTCTGGTTCAGATGAAAATTCGCGGGCGACGACTACTTTCTGCATATTGCCACCGGAAAGCGAACTTACAGGTAATTTCCCATTTGGGGTGAGAATACTAAATTTTTCGATCAAATCCTTACATTCAGCTTTGACAACCTTACTATCAATGAAAAGCCCATTCTTATGTGGTTTCCGAAAATAACGATCAACGATTAGATTTTCCTCAATGGTTGATCTAACCGCTACGCCATTCGCTAATCGGTCTTCGGGAATATGTGCGATCTTTCGCAAACGAATTTCTCGGGGTGAGCTTTCCAGAATATTACAATCTCCAACGAAGACTGTTCCACCTGCGGCTGGCTTTAAACCTGTGAGAATTTCCACCAGTTCTGTTTGCCCATTGCCTTCAACACCAGCTATACCTAATATCTCCCCAGCGTATAAGTTGAAATTCATATTTCGAAGCAGCTTGCGCCCAATTTCAGAAACGTATGAAAGATTTTTCACAGACATGCGCTTTCCACCGCGCTTGATCTTTGGTTTTTTAATGTCAAGGAACACTTCACGGCCTACCATCATGTTCGCCATTTGCTCACGCGTAACATCTTTTGTATCCAATGTGCCGATCATTTTCCCGTGCCGCATAACTGTAACTCGATCAGAGATCTCTTTTACCTCTC
This sequence comes from uncultured Pelolinea sp., assembly GCA_965195205.1. GTDB lineage: Bacteria > Chloroflexota > Anaerolineae > Anaerolineales > Anaerolineaceae > Pelolinea. The sequence continues at coordinate 9,816 of CBDAFG010000041.1, forward strand.
GAAGCTTATGGGTAATAAAAATAACTGTTTTTCCCTGTTTAACCAGGATCCGAATAGCTTTAAAAAGATCATCTGTTTCCTGCGGGGTTAAGACTGCGGTTGGTTCGTCAAGGATCAAGATCTCAGCTTGACGATACAATGTTTTCAGGATCTCAACTCGCTGGCGCATTCCAACATTGATGCTGTCAACAATAGCATCAGGCTGCACAAAAAGCCCGAATTGTTCAGATAAATCCTTAGTAATCTTTAATACTTCTTCCCTATCAATAAGTCCGTTTTTTCTTGGTTCATCACCTAAAACCACATTTTCCGCAACAGTGAAAGAAGGTACCAGCATGAAATTTTGATGAACCATCCCAATCGTTGCCGCAATTGCGTCTATGGATGAATTAAAATGCTTTTGTTCCCCATTTACCCACACCTCACCATCCGTAGGTTTTTCCATACCATAAAGAATCTTCATCAAAGTGGATTTTCCCGCGCCATTTTCCCCAACAAGCGCATGGATCTCGCCTTTTTTAACAGAGAAATTCACCCCGTTGTTCGCAATCACGCCATTATCGTAAACCTTGTCAATATTTACTAGATCAATTAATGGCCTCATATAATGTCTCCAATTTATATAAATCATAAAGGGTAGGGAAAAATCCCTACCCTTCAATTAATAATTTTCTAGAAAACTGTTGCGATGACGATCTCGCCAGCGATTACTTTTGCTTCCATTTCAGCAATTTTATCTTTGACGTCTTGTGGTGTGTATTCGTCATAGAATTTGTTGTAAGCTAACCCAACGCCATCCGGAATACCCAGAGCTTCGTTGGTGCCCCAGGGGAGTGTACCTTCATAGAATAACTTGAAAGCACGGTACAGGGACTTGTCTACATTCTTCAACATGGACGTGGCAATAACAGCCGCCTGCTCGGGATCGGTTTCTTCGATGATGATCGCCTGGTCAGAATCAACCCCAATCGCCCATTTACCAGCTTCTTCAGCAGCCTGGAAAATACCAACGCCGGTGCCGCCAGCAACCTGGAACACATAATCTGCACCCTGTTGGTACATGGTGAGAGCTAATTCTTTGCCTTTGGCAGGATCGTTCCATGACTCCGCGAACTGGATCAGAACATTAGCTTCCTCAAGTCCAGCATCGACAGCACCCTGCTTGTAGCCAACCAGGAAGTCCTGGATAACTGGGATATCCTTGCCGCCAACTGCGCCAATCATGCCTGTCTCAGACATCAGACCAGCATAAAGTCCAGCCAAGTATGAGCCTTCGTTCTGCATATATTGAACTGCGTACACATTGCCGCAATCACTGCAGGCTTCTTCGAAATCTACTGGGTTGTCAAACATGATGAAGTACTTCTCGGGATATAATGGTGCATTTTCAACCATAATATCCATCAAGTCACCGGAACCTACAACGATGACATCAATTTCTGGATCCAGAAGAGCATCCATAAAGGCGGGTTCCCATTTTGCGGGATCAGCGCCAGCTTCATTTACGATATGCGTAAAACCAAATTCTGCTGATGCTTGCACCAAACCACGGTGTGCGGAGTCAGTGAAGGACTTGTCACCGAGTGTACCGTTTACAAGTTGAATAACGGTCAGCACTTCTTCTTCTACAACCTCTTCTACAACTTCTTCTACAACTTCTTCAGCAGCAGGTTCTGCAGCGCCGCCGCAAGCAGCTAATAGAATTGAGCCAATTACTAACAGGCTTAGAATTGTAATTCTTCTAGTTTTCATTTTTTCTCCTTAAATTTTTTGATTTTGTTTTTTTGTTCAATTTTTTTACTATATCTTTCTGTCTATATCCACCTCCTTGCTTAGTTGTCTTTTTATTATCCAGGAATAATTGCATCTTTATCTGGGATTTTCCTTCATAAAAGAAATTAATTCTTCACGGGATGGCATCGAAGGCTGCGCGCCCGGTTTTGTGGTTGAAAGCGCGCCGCAGGCGTTTGCCCATTGAAGTGTTTCTTCAATCGTTTTACCTTCAGAAAAAGCAGCCGCAAAACCGCCATTGAAAGCGTCACCAGCCGCTACCGTATCCACAGCATCTACTTTATAGGCAGAAAATAGAATTTCTGTTGATCCATCATAATAATAGGACCCTTTGCTGCTCATTTTCACGATAACAGCTTGCACTCCTCTTTTTAATAATATTCCCGCAGCTTTCTTTGCATCCGCAGGATCATTAACTTTGACCCCGGTTAGGATTTGCGCTTCTGTTTCATTAGGTGTGATGAAATCACATAACTGCAGCAATTCATCAGGTAATTCGCACGCAGGGGCTGGATCCAAGAGCACTTTTACTCCATTTTCTTTAGCTAACTTCGCTGCAGCCACCACAGTATCTAATGGGATCTCTAATTGCAGCATCAATACATCTGCCTTTTTGAGAAAAGGTATCAAGTCTTTTATTTCGGGATCACCTACCGCGCCATTTGAGCCAGGTATGATAATAATTGTATTTTCAGCATTATTATCAACCGTGATCAATGCGGTTCCAGTTGGTAGTGAATTATCTGTTTTCACGCCATCTACACTCACATTGTTCTCTCGTAAATTATCTAATAAATTTTTTCCAAAAATATCATCACCAATTCGTCCGAACATCAGGGCATCCACACCCAATCTACCAGCCGCAACTGCCTGATTGGCACCCTTTCCACCCGGAGCAGTATAAAAATCAAGGCCAACAAGAGTTTCACCAGGGTTTGCAAAACGCGGTGTTCTTACTACAAGATCCATATTGATACTACCGAGTGAGATTACAAACATAAATTTCCTACCTTTGTCCCTTTTTTGCCATTTGGGTTGATTGCCGTTCTTCTAATCTAACATTTAGTGTAATTGTTCGGCATGTTTTATTTGGATTCTTAATTATTTCTATCATGCAATTAAGCGCTTGCTCGCCTATTTCACGCATAGGCTGCTTGACAGTTGTTAGGGGTGGCACAATATATCTTGCCAGAGTAATGTCGTCGAAACCAACGACAGAAAGGTCTTGCGGGACTCGAATCTTATGTGCAGCAGCAGATTGAACAACCCCTATAGCCATTAGGTCATTGCATGCAAAGATAGCTGTTGGTCTTTTTTCTTTGTTAAGCAAGAGGTCTGCAGATTGAACACCACTGATCACATCAAAATTTCCAACAACGATTAAATCTTCATCCACCTCAATCCCATGTTCTTTTAAAACATCTTTATAGCCTCGAACACGATCATAACTTGGATTCCCAGTAAATGGCCCTGTAATGCAAGCGATCTTCTCATGTCCAAGAGAAACAAGGTGTTCAGTCGCAATTCTCCCCCCGCGATAGTTATCAACTCTTATCACATCAACATCATAGCCCGGAGATTCATTATCCACAAGAACAACTGGAATATTTCTATCTTCTAAAATCTTCAGATATGAAGTAGAGATTTGCGGGGAGATCAAGATAATTCCATCCACCTGCCTTTCGGAAAGTTGATTGATATAAAATATCTCCTTCTCCTCATTCCCGTTTGTACTGCAAAGGAAAAGGCTGTATTTCTCTACAAAACTGAGATATTCAATACTCCAAGCAATTTCAGAAAAGAAAGGATTAACAATGTCGGAAATAATGAGGCCAATAGAATTGGTTTTCTTCTTGCGTAAACTGCGCGCGATAAGGTTTGGCTGATAATTCAAATCTTCCATTGAAGATAATACTCTTGCTTTCAACTCGTCACTGACAAATCGAGTATCGTTAATCACATGGCTCACTGTTGAAACAGAAACCCCTGCTTGTTTGGCGACCTCTTTTATAGTAACGATTTTTCATTCCTCCGTGAGAAATACGTTTGCGCAAACGTCTCGATAGAATATTATCAAAATATTTTGCCGTTTTCAACTATTTTTAAGGTTATTTGGTTAATTTAAGAATTAAATCATACGTTTTATGTCAAACGTATTTTCGATTATGATTGTGCAAAACGATTTTCTGGGAATATTGGCTTCCTTTAGATCTTTTTTAATGCCTCGGTAAAATCAGCGATAATATCATCCACATCCTCAATTCCAGCTGAAACCCGAATCATCCCATCACGAATATTCATTTGCTTCTTCTGTTCCGGCGGCACATCAAGAAACGCCATAGTAGAGGGAACTTGTGTCGTCGTTCGTACACCACCCAAGCTGGCTCCAAACGTCGCCAATTCTAACGAATCCAAAACTTTCACTGCAGTTGGCTCATCCACAATCTCAAAAGTAAGCATAGCGCCGAATTTTGGAAGTAACTTTTTAGCTATCAAATGCTGAGGATGAGAGGTCAAACCAGGATACCAAACCTTCCCCACCTTTTCATGTTGATCAAGGAACTTTGCCAATTTTGCAGCATTTTGGCACTGACGCTCAACACGCAGGTGAAGTGTTTGAATCCCCCTTAACAACAGCCATGCGTTGAAAGGAGAAAGAGCTCCACCCAATTTGGTGAGTGTTGACCATCGAACTTGCTCCAGGAGATCTTCAGGAAGCAAATCCGACTTCATAATGATCGCACCACCAAGCGCATCATTATGGCCACAAATAAATTTAGTGGCACTCTCAAGAACAAGATCCACCCCCCATTCTAAAGGTCTGAAAACATAAGGGCTGGCAAAAGTATTATCACAAATTACGATAATACCCTTTTCATGCGCCAACTTTACAATTGCCTCAATATCGGAGATCTTCATTGTCGGATTAGCAATTGTTTCAAAATAAATCACTTTTGTATTGGGTTGGATCGCGTTTTTTACATGCTCAGCATTAGCTGTATCAACAAAAGTAGTCTCAACTCCAAAATCTGTAAACCGGTGATCAAGAAATTCATGGGTCGTGCTGTAGGTGGTCCAATCCGCAACAATATGATCTCCACTTTTAAAATACCAAAAAGTATGGTAGAAATTGCCGCCATGCCAGATGCAGTTGCTAAACAAGCATCTCCACTTTCTATCCAGGCCATCTGTTCTTCAAATTTGTATTCACTGGGGTTTCCACAACGGGAGTAAATATTAACTGTTTTTCGCTCCCCATCCAAAACCCTCTGGTAAATTTCTGCAGTATATTGGAAATTACTCGACATGTAAATAGGGTCATTAATTGACATCGAGCAAGGTTCTGGTGGATAATAAACCATTTTGCTTTCTAATGATAATTTCTCGCGTTTTTCTTTCTTCATTTATCTCACCTCAGTTTTATTGCCTTCTCTAATATTGTTTTTCCAAAAAAATAATAATCACTAAAGTAAAATAATATCTCAGAATATTACCATTGAAATTTTTTAGTCTTATTCGGATATAATGTTTATTCAAAAAACACAATTGGAGAATTAATATGGAAAAACATGCTTGGTATAAAGTATTTCCCGGAGCAATTACTGTGACAGATAAAGACGGCACTGTCATAGAAATGAATGAAGGATCCGAAAAATTATTCGAAAAAGATGGCGGGTATGACGTTCTTGGTCGAAATGCAATCACCTGTCATCCTCCCGGAACTCAAGAAAAAGTACGCCAGATCTACGAAACGCAATCATTTAATATCTATTCCATCAAAAAAGATGGCAAGAAACACCTCGTTTATCAAGCACCATATTTTATTGAAGGAGAGTTTAGCGGGCTTGTCGAATTATTCTTGGGTCTGCCAGAGGATGTACCTCACTACGACAGGGATAATCCTGAGAAATAATACGATGGTTTATAAATAAAAACTCTTGGCACATTTTACCAAGAGTTTTTCATATTTAAAGCAACCATCTAATCTTCAAAATTATCTTCATCAAAATAGTCATCGTCACTCATCTCATCCACAATATCTAGCAGATCGTCATAGCTAGGGAGTTGGCGAATCCACAACAAGAGAACCTGTCCCTCATCAGTTTCCATAGCACGAACAGCAGTAATGGGCGCTTTTTCTTCAATACCCATTTGGTTTTTAAAATGTAAAAATATCGAGGAATTGCTTTTCCAGGCTGTATGACAGCGTTCAACCAATGCTGGCCCATTTAGTGTTCGCACCTGAGTGAATATCGTATCGTAAAGAAAAGGGCTCTCATTTAAACCTAATGCCCATCCATCGGGAATATCTTCAAATACAGGCGTTGGACCTTCAATTATCGTTATCTTGTTTTCCATTATTAATTACTTTTCTAAGTCAGAAATCTTACCACAACACACCAGATTTTGTAATTCACTTTTCTACAGCTTACCTCTATCAACAATCTTGGCTTTCAAAGTTGCACTGCCAGTTGAATTCAGCTTATCAATAATTTCTTATTGTGTCATAAAGAAGTGAGAAAAAAGCCTCCACGTCAAGTTCAAGGCCTACTGCACAATTCGGTGCCTGACCTCTGCGCGGCATACTCGAATTATGGTCAAGGTCATTTTCGGGATCACTCCCTCTCAAGTGGCGATGATCACAAACCGTCATACCTCTTGTATATTTCCCGTTTAATTCAATTTGAACGTGCATATCCATTGATTTAATGAGCGTTTCATCAACCGCCCATGCTGCTGCGCACACATCATGAAGATTTCCTCCAGGCAAATTAACACTTTTTCTAGTGGAATCAATAAAGAAATCTAAAAGATCATAGCAAAACAGCGATACCTTATTATCAATTTCCCGCAGGATTTCTATATCTTTCCTTGAAACATAAGATTGCCTGGTCAGGTTTAAACCACACATCTTTATGGGAATTCCCGAGTTGAACACTTTATAAGCTGCCTCTGGGTCAACATAAATATTAAATTCTGCGGCGGGTGTCCAATTACCAAACGTGGCTGATCCGCCCATCATGAAAATTCCTTCAATTCCATTTGAAATGCTCGGTTCTAGTTGCAATGCTGTCGCAAGATTTGTTAAAGCTCCTGTAGCGATAATTGATATTCTTTTATGTTTCTTTACAGCTTCAGTAATAAATTGAGCGGCAGATGTTTTTTGCGGTTTTATCGAAGGATTAGGCAGCACAGGTCCATCCAATCCTGTTGTACCATGAAATTGCGGAGCAATCTCTAGCTTTTGAATCCAGGGATAGTTAGAACCAGGGTGAACAGGTATGCGAGGCATTTCTAATACTTCAAGAATTTTCAGCGTATTTGTTGTAACCTTTTCTATTGTCTGGTTTCCGGCAACTGTCGTAATACCCAGGATATCCAGATGTTTTGCGGCTAAAATTATCGCTATCGCATCATCATGACCTGGATCACAATCAATAATAAATTTTCTCATCCCTTGCTCCTTGATTTCAATATTGGCGTGATTTGGATAATAATAAATAATTGCTTTATGTCAGGTCTTACCCTTCTCCTTCATTGTAAACCTAATAACACGCCCCCTCAATATCCCGAAACCGGGTGAGGTAACGCCAAAAACCATTTACGTGATGACAACCCTCTTTCCTTTTATTAGAGGGAGCAGGTTACCGTTCTTTTTGTATTAAGTTCACTTTTCCGATAAAATCATTCTTATGAATGAAGCAGACTTGAAACAAGCTTTTAAAGATCTCGAGATTCCAGAGTTTCGTTATTTCAAAGAAACAGATTCCACAAACACTCAGGCGCTAAACTGGATATCCCAGGGCACTCCTGAATATTCCTTGGTAATCGCAGAAGCTCAAACTGCAGGCCGTGGAAGAAGCGGGCGCAAATGGGTGACAACTCCCGGGTCGTCAATAGCGGTTAGCATTATCCTTCATCCTACAATCCAGGAACAGGAAAAGCTCGGGTTATTTTCCCTGTTGGGTGGCTTTTCCGTGCTTAAGGTTCTTGAAGACAATTATCACATCAAGGCCCAGACAAAATGGCCAAACGATATTTTGATTGAAAACAAAAAAACTGCTGGTATCTTAGCGGAATCATTATGGCAGGGAGGAAATTTACAAGGATTAGTGCTTGGAATTGGCATAAATCTAATGCTGCCATCCATCCCATCTTCAGATATGTTAATGTTTCCCGCTACCTGTATCGAGGCGCACACAAAAGACAACATCTACCCAGTAGAAATGCTTGCTACATTAATCAAAGCGCTCATCAGGATCCGCAAATCTATTCTCTCATCCACTTTTATCCCGCTATACGAAAGCAGCATGGCATATAAAAATCAATTAATCACCCTGGATGCGGGAGGAGGAGAAGTCTATTCGGGACACCTTCGCGGAATTGATAACCAGGGGAAAATAATCATCCAAACTGCAGACGGCACCGAACAGGTTTTCCCTATCGGCGATGTAAAATTGCGCCCGCAATAATCAAAGAAGCGCATTAGATAAATGCGCTTCTCATCCAACAACAATAAAGAGCTTTACTGTTTTCGTGCGTCTGAAATCCTGCCGACCGAAGCTACTCGATCTCCTTGGTCTAATTTCATCAATCTCGCGCCCTTGGTGGTGCGCCCTGATAATGAAATTTTATCCACATCCAAGCGCAGCATGATGCCATTATTTGAGATCAGCGTGATCTGGTCTCCCTTATTCACCACGCGCGCAGAAGCAATCCTGCCAATCTTACTCATCATCTTCAGATCGATCGTAGCCACTCCTTTTCCCGCGCGCCCTTGTGTACGGTAATTCTTGAGGTGTGTTCGTTTACCATATCCTTTTTCAGTAACTACCAGTAAATGAGCTTTCTCTACAACAACCTCCAAAGAAGTTAGCTGATCACCAGGGTTTAACCTAACGCCAATAACTCCGCCAGCTGCCCGCCCCATTGGACGAATATCTGTTTCCTTAATACGGAGTGCATTGCCGCCAGCCGTAACCATGATCAAATCATCCTCACCGTCTGTCAGCTGCGCCCAGCCAAGCCGGTCTCCTTCAAGGATATTAATGGCGATTAAGCCAGATGTTCGCACGCTCCTGAACTCTGAAAGAGGCATACGTTTAATCCGCCCCTTTTCTGTTGCCAGCGTGATGAACTCTGCGGCATCAAAATTTGGCACTGAAATAGCTGTTGTGATTCTCTCATTGGGTTCTAATGCCAAAATATTTACAATTGGTATCCCTTTATCCGTTCTGCGTGATTCATTTAATTCAAAAACTCGTTCAGAATACACTTTTCCGCGATCGGAGAAGAACAACAGGGTATGCAGCGCGCGGCACGGGATCAAGATATCCACTTGATCTTCATCCTTCACATTCTGTCCAATAACACCCTTCCCGCCCCTCTTCTGTGTGCGATATACACGCGGGGATACTCGTTTAATATAATTACTACGAGTGATCGTCACCAGTGCAGACACATCAGATACCAAATCCTCATCGGTTAGATCTTCGGCATTCCCTTCCACAATAAGTGTTCGACGGCTGTCACTATATTTTCTGCTGATTTCTTTCAGATCTTCACTGATTATTTCCAGAATCTTTTTCGGGTGCGCAAGAAGATCTTCTAGGTGAGCAATTAACTCCATCAACTGTTTATGTTCATCTTGAATCTTTTCGCGTTCCAACTGGGAGAGCCGGCGTAACTGCATATCCAAAATTGCCTGCGTCTGGATATCTGATAATTTGAAGCGCTCCATCAAATTTTTCTTAGCCACTTTTGAGTCAGCTGAATTCCGAATTGTTTTAATAACTTCATCCAGATTTGCCAAGGCAACAAGCAGTCCTTCAAGGATGTGGGCACGGCTTTTTGCCTTCTTTAATTCAAATTGTGTCCGGCGCGTTATGACATCTACACGGTGATTGATAAAGATCTGGAGCGACCGCTTGATAGGAAGCAAACGCGGCTCCCCTTCCACAAGCGCAAGCATATTAATTCCAAACGTTGATTGAAGCTGTGTGAACTTAAATAACCGATTCAACACACGCTTTGGCTGCGAGTTCCGCTTCAGCTCAATGATAATGCGCATCCCGTTTCGGTCAGATTCATCTCTCAGGTCTGATATCTCGGATAATTTTCCAGAGCGTACCAGGCCGGCTATCCGTTCAAGTAAATTAGTTTTGTTTACCTGATATGGAATTTCAGTTATCCGGATTTGAAAACGATTTCCACGAATCTCTTCAATTTGAGCACGGCCTTGAACTGTGATTTTTCCCTTACCAGTTGAGTACGCCTGGCGTATGCCTTCAGATCCAACAATGATCCCGCCGGTGGCAAAATCTGGGCCAGGGATAAATTTCATCAGATCTTCAACAGTTACATCATCCATTGAATCCTGATTTTCGATCATATATACAAGCGCCTTACACACCTCTTTAATATTGTGAGAAGGGATATTCGTGGCCATTCCAACAGCAATACCGGAAGAGCCATTCAATAACATATTTGGAAGACGCGCAGGTAAAACAGTAGGCTCCTGGAGAGATCCATCAAAATTGTTAATAAAATCAACGGTATCTTTGTCAATGTCCTGCACCATCTCTTCGGCCATGATATCCATACGCGCTTCTGTGTAGCGCATTGCCGCTGGTGAATCTCCATCAACTGACCCAAAGTTACCCTGCCCATCAATCAACATATACCGCAAGGAAAAATCTTGTGCCATACGGGCCATTGATTCATAAACAGCTTGATCGCCGTGGGGATGGTATTTACCTAGCACTTCACCAACAATCCTAGCAGATTTTTTATAAGCAGTATTTGAACGCATGCCCATATCCATCATCGCGTATAAGATGCGGCGGTGAACAGGTTTGAAACCATCGCGCGCGTCTGGCAGTGCACGTGATACGATCACGCTCATCGCGTAATCAATATAGGAGCTTCTCATCTCCTGATCAAGATCTATTTGCTTAACAACACCAACTTCCATGTTTATTAAATCCCTTTATCTATTAATTTCTTTATGATTATATCGTACCCAATTTTCAATCAGTTTGGGGATGAAAAAGACTCTCTAATTATAAACGATGATTAAATAGCTTAAGTTATAATCTCTTCTCATGAGACAAAAACTGTCCGTTATTTTCTTTCTTTTTCTCTGTGCCGTCCTACCCGCCTGCCAATCTCCAGATATGACTGATTCAGAACAAGCAAATCTTGATTTTCCAAAATCCTATATCGAAAATAAGGGATCGGATACGCTCGTGAACCTTGCGCTGGCATGGGCTGAAGAATATCAGCAGCTTACCCCAAGTGTACAAATTTCTGTTACTGGCGGGGGCTCCGGCACAGGTTTCGCGGCATTAATTAACGGGACGATATCCATCGCTAACGCTTCCAGGCAGATCAAAACCGAAGAAATTGAAGCCGCAAAAGAAAACGGATTTGAGCCGATCGAGTTTATTGTCGCGGATGACGCGATTGCGGTGATTGTCAACACGGAAAATCCTGTTGATAGTCTATCTCTTGAACAAGTTTCTAAAATTTACAAAGGAGAGCTCACCAACTGGAGCGAAGTTGGGGGAGAAGACCGACCGATCGTCAAATTGTCCCGTGAAACAAATTCTGGAACACACGTCTATTTTCTCGAAACAGTTATTCGGCTGGGTGATAAAGAGGACAGCAGCATTTTCTCCGCAGACACTTTGCTCCTGCCATCTTCCGAAGGGATCATCGTTGAAGTGAGAGATAACCCAAACGCAATCGGATATGACGGGTTGGGGTACGTCACAGGAGACGTTAAAATGGTGGCCCTATCACAAGGTGCAAATGATGAATATATACTCCCATCCGCTGCCACCGTGATCAGTGGGGATTATCCCATTTCAAGGCA
>CBDAFG010000042.1:0-4791 GCA_965195205.1 uncultured Pelolinea sp.
CAGTTGTTCCAGATATTCTTTTGGTAATGTACAATCATTCTTGTAGATCATGGTTCTTGTCCTTTCTTTGGTTTGGTTGACTTCTGAAAGGATACCGTGATCTACTCTTTTTTGAAATTACAGAAAGATTGTTACACTAGCAGAGATACCGTCCAAACTCATCACAGCGTTTATTCTTTTGGATTCCCCCTCTTCCTCAATTGTGCCAGTGATCTGGTTACCGTTGGCGGAAAGATTCACCTCGATAGTTTGATATGTGTCACCAACCCATAAAAACCAAAAACCTGTCCAGTCTTGTGTGAATAGAGGTGTGGGCGCCAGTGTTGGTGCGGGTGTTGCGGTTGGTTCAGCCGCAGGAGCAATTTCTGCAGTAGTGAAAGTGGCTGCGGGTTTTTCTGCTGCTGAACAGGCTGAAATGAGAAGAATTATTAGAAAAAATGGAATGGCTGTTTTTCTGAGCGCTTGATTATGCATGACTACCTCACTGAAAAATAACTGCGAATTAAAGAATAATTAATAATACACTATTTGAGATTGTATAAGAAACAGTTTCCCAAATGATTGGTTGTCAATATGTGTTCTGATCATGCGCATAGCTGTTTACCTCAGATCATGTTTTTAGCGACCAGCAGTTCTGCGTTTAAGATCGACCCGCTGGCCGCTCCGCGCAGGGTGTTATGAGAAACGGTCACCATGCGGTAATCGAGGATCGGGCATGTACGGACGCGGCCGACTGTCACGGACATGCCGTCATTCACATGCCGGTCTTTACGAGGTTGTGGGCGGTCTTGCTCTTGGCGGACGACAAGAATTTGTTTAGGCATGCTGGGCAGATTGGGCGTTCCTTCAATCCCATTGAAATCTTGCAATACAGAAATTATTTCTTCCAGTGATGGTTTCTGCACGAAGCCGATTGATAGGCAAATAGTATGCCCTTCTTTAACGCTGACCCGGTTTGCCTGAGCGCTGATGATGATATTCGCGGGCAATCGTTGGTTTCCTTTAATTTTGCCTAGCAGTAGCTGAGTCTCAGTTTCTATTTTCTGTTCTTCTCCCCGGATAAAGGGGATCACATTATCCTCGATATCAAGGAAAGATATTCCTGGGTATCCTGCGCCGGATACTGCTTGCATGGTTACCACAAAAACCTTGTTGATTCCAAATGCGTCATGCAGAGGCTTGAGGGGTAATGCGATACCTGTAGTTGTGCAGTTAGGGCTGGTTACAAGGGTTCCTTTCCAGCCGCGACTTTTCCTTTGTATGGATAATATCGCGGTGTGATCATGGTTGATTTCCGGGATGATTACTGGCACATCTTCTTCATAGCGAAATGCGGAAGCGTTTGAGCATACGGCATACCCAGCTTCAGCGAAAGCGGGCTCTACTTTAACTGCCACAGATGCCGGCAGAGCGGAAAAAACGATTTTTGCATTAAGTGTTGGTTGTACAGACTGTACCGTCATTTTGCCAATTTCAGCAGGTATATTGCCATCTAAGAGCCAATGGCAGGCATCTTGGTATTGTTTGCCAGCGCTGCGCTCTGAACTCGCTAGAGCGGATATTTTGAACCAGGGATGGCGGGCTAACAGCTGTACAAAGCGCTGTCCGACCATTCCAGTTGCGCCTAAAACTGCAACGGGTATTTTGTTATTTGTTTCCATTGATGATTACCTCAGTATGGATTTCTTGAACTGCGGCATCGGCTTCTTCCTTGGCAACGACCATCGAAATGCTGAATTCGGAAGAGCCCTGCGCGATTGCGATAACGTTGATTTTCTTCTTTCCTAATGCGCCAAATACATTGGCAGACACACCTGGAGTATGGCACATTCCAGCTCCGATCGCAGTGATGATCACCGCGTCCGAAAAGGCATTGATGGTATCCACGTCCCCGCGCGAGAGTTCAAACGCAAGCTCATTTTTAAGCGATTGAATAACTTTTCTTTCATCATGGCTGGGTATTACAAAACATATCGATTGTTCAGAAGAGGATTGCGAGATCATCAATACGCTGGCGTTTTCTTTCGCAACAGCTGAAAATGTTCGCGCAGCGACACCAGGTACCCCCAGCATACCTTTACCTCGCACCGTAACCAGGCTGACATCTCGGATATTTGTTACGCATGTTAAATGCCCTGATATTTTCCGTGCTTGATTGGAAATACAAGTTCCTGCGGATGCAGGATTGAATGTGTTTTTAACCCATAAGGGAATGCCCTTTTCCATCAATGGGCGCATTGTTTTTGGATGCAGGACCTTGGCACCGAAATAAGCCATTTCACTTACCTCATCGAAACTGAGGTGGCTGATTACTTTTGCATCAGTAACGACGGATGGATCCGCTGTCATAACGCCATCCACATCCGTCCATGTCCACACTTCTTGCGCGCCTAAACAGTCTCCTAAAACCGATGCGGTGTAATCGCTGCCGCCCCTTCCCAATGTGGTTGTGATGCCTTCTTCTGTCCCACTGAGGAAACCGGTGATGATCGGTATCACTTTATCTTTTAGCAGCGGTACGATCAAGGTATTTACTTTTTGTATGGTTAATTCTCGAAGTGGGTGCGCATTTTGAAAGTTGGAATCAGTCACGATCAGTTGATCCCCGTCGACAGGTTGGTTGGGAATTGCTTGCTCCAAAAGCAGTTCGCTTATCAAGCGCACATTTATCCGCTCTCCCAGGGATGTAACCGCATCCATACCGCGGGGTGTCACTTCTCCCATTGTTTGTATGCTGACGCAGTAATTATGCAATCTGTCCAAGTATTCCTGAACGATTGCATTTACCTTCTCACGGGATTGCCTGGAATAAGGCAGATCCTCAACAGCTTCTAAGTGGCGCTTTCTTACTAAAGAGATAATCTTTGTATATCCTTCCAGATTACCAGCGGCGGCATCGTTTGCGCAGGTAACTAAAAGGTTGGTGATGCCGCTCATTGCAGAAATTACTACAACCAATTGTTTCCATTCTTGGCATTGTTTTTTGATTATATTTACTGTTCGCATCATTGCTTCTGGGGAACCAACGGATGTACCTCCGAATTTCATCACCAAAGGCCCCAGTCTATGATCTTTGTTTGCATCTTTGTTATCTGTCACTGCTCCTCCAATATACAAAAAAAACGCTCCTGGATTTTGGAGCGTTCCGTTTTTCCTTTTGATATTATGGTTTATTCGTTATCCACAACCAACGCGCCAGCTTCCATTCACCTTTTGGTGAACATGCCTGTAGTACCAGTACCGTGCATAGTGCGTAGGTTATTTGTGTTCATATCTGAGAAGAATATATCACTGAAAAAAATTAGTGTCAATAAATACTCAATTGGGTTTTCTGTTTTAAATATGAGTTAGCTGCCCTTAGTGTCCTCACCGTCCGATCTGGAAAAAGTAATTAATATTTTCTGGGAATTACACAAATGAAACCAAATGGACGATCAAACGGATTGGAAAATTGATGTAATTCATTTCCATCTATGAAGACCACATCAAATGGATTGACTAAAAAGTCATTTTCTCCAATCTTGACTTTTCCCTTCCCTTGAATGATTAATACTTCGTGTTCTTGGGGGTGCCTTTCTAATTTGCTGTGACCGTTAGGTGCCAGACTGAAATATCTCATGATCGAGTTAGGCGCACCTTCTTTCTCACCGACCAGGATATGTTTTGTAGCAGATTGAATTCCTTCAATGTCTAAGGGAAGACCTTCGACACCTTCCCACTGAAATTGATCTTTGTTTGCGGAAAATCTGTGAACCATTGACATTTTTTCTCCTTTGGGCTGGGTTGATCTATAAGCCGTATTCTGTCCGGTATTCACATACCTGGATAGCCATCTGTCTATGCGGTCTACCTGAAACAATCAGCTTAGAGCTGACCAAGCGAGCAGCTTGAAGTTTTGTTTCTATTTGACCTTGCTCTCGAAAGGGGTTACCTGGCGAACGCATTACTGCAGTTCCCGGTGGTCTCTTACACCACCATTTCACCCTTACCTTTTCAGGCGGTATATTTCTGTGGCCCTAACCGACAGGTTGCCCCGTCCCGGGATTTCCCCGGTTTCGCGCTCTGCGGAGTACGGACTTTCCTCAATTCAAAAGTTGAACTGCGGCTACCCGATCAACCCAGTTACTTATCATGATAACTAATTAATATGATAGCGTCAATGATGGTCTTGTGCTATGAATTGATATTTTGCTAGTGTAACAATCTTTCTGTAATTTCAAAAAAGAGTAGATCACGGTATCCTTTCAGAAGTCAACCAAACCAAAGAAAGGAATAAGACCATGATCTACAACACTGATTGTACATTACCAAAAGAATATCTGGAACAACTGACAACAGAAGGGCTGGAAAGCTTGCCTGAGATGATTCGAACACTCGTGAACCAAGCCATGCAGATTGAACGAGACATGCATCTCAATGTCAAAACCTATGAACGCAGCGATGAACGACTAGGCCATGCCAATGGCTATAAACCCAAGACAGTCAAAACCCGGGTAGGCAAAGTGACCTTTGATATTCCACAGGTGAGGGAAGGTGGATTCTACCCAGGAGCATTGGAAAAAGGATTACGCAGTGAACGTGCTCTTACAATGGCATTAGCGGAGATGTATGTGCAGGGAGTATCCACACGCAAAGTAGCTGCCATAACCAAGAAATTGTGCGGCACGCGGGTCAGCGCGGCTCAGGTCAGCCGGGCAGCTAAACAACTGGATGAAACACTGGAAACATGGCGCAACAGGCCATTGGGAGAAGTGATCTATCTGTATCTGGACGCTCGTTATGAGAAGGTGC
>CBDAFG010000043.1:0-2699 GCA_965195205.1 uncultured Pelolinea sp.
ACAAACCAAACAATCTGAAATCGTGTCCGCAAAAGATGTTGATCGCAAGGTTGATAAGATCCGTGAATTTCATAAGCCTGCCCCATATCATCCCTGGCGCAGAGACTTTCCTGCTCCCTTACCTGCACTAAAAGGGGACATTTCTACTTGGCTGGCTTTAGGACATTTTAACTTTGCCTTGACAGATAATGAACTAATTTAATCCTGTAAACCAATCTTCATGTAAGCGGTCCCAAGTGTAAATATCCTTTTCATCAAACCAAAGTGAGATCTCTTTCTTTGCAGTATCAAATGAATCAGACGCATGAATAAGATTTCGACTGGTAATGATTGCCAGATCGTGCCGAATTGTACCTGGGGCTGCTTCAATTGGGTTTGTTGAACCAATGGTTTGGCGAATAGCTTCAACTGCATTGCTGCCTTCCCATACCATTGCGATAATTGGGGAAGATGTAATATATTTTATTAAACCAATATAGAATTTCTTGCCTACATGTGCTTCGTAGTGTTTTTCAGCAAATTCCTTGGAAACGACCCTTAAATCTAATGCGATTATTTGTAAACCGCGGTTTTCAAACCTTTTTATTATCTCTCCAATTAATCCCCGCTGTAAACCGTCTGGTTTGATGAGAACTAAAGTGCGTTGTAAATTTTCCATAGCATCCCTATTAAAATAAAAGGTTGTGTTGAGCTTCTTCCAATGTTTCGAGAGATTTCTTAATAAGTCCCAATTTCTTGTAAACTTCCACAAGAGTAAACCATAAACCTATTTCGGATGGATTGAGGCGGCAGGCATCTTCCAGCTGAATTGCTAATTCTTCTAGTTTGTAATTATTATGGATCACCTTATTTAAACATAGATTGGCAAACTCTATGTTCCCTTCGTCGACACTTTTGAATGCCTGCGTTATCAATTCGTCAGGATTTCCAGGAAGGACCATTATTTTTTGTGTATCATCTAAAGAATTAGCAGCCTTTTGCATATTAATTGTTTCACGTTCTGATCGTTCATTCACCCAAGTAGGAGAAATCTTGAGGTCTGGGGAATCTATGGATGGATTTATTGGGAGATTGTGGTCTGCTATACCATTTGACTCGAAGACGTGAGAATATGAATTTTCAAGTATCGGATCATTATAAGAATCTTTTAGTGGTGTCTTGTCGGAAATAATTGGCTTTTCTGATAAATCTTCATTGTCTTCAATGGCTTTGTTAGCTAAACTATCTTCAAAAACCCACTCAGGTATTATTTTTTCTTCTTCATGTGTGGTTTTTTGAGACGTGCTTAGTTTTTTACGAAGCTTATCTTTTCTTGTGATTAATGTAGGAGGTTTTTGTTGATTCATTTCTTCAATATTTTCTTCAATATCGCTTGGTAAGATTACTTCTTCATACGAAGTGTTAGTTATAGGTGCCCCAATGCTGTCATTTGATACAGCATCGTTTATTGTTGATGTCCAATCTTCAATTTGTTCCACTGAAGGGGGTAAGTCATTGCCACGAGTTGTTTCTTTCCATGTCTCCTTGATAAAGTCATTAAAATTTCCTAAGGGATTGTTTGGTTTTTCTCTTTCCTCAACCATGATGGCAATATTAGGAATATCCTCAACTGATTCGGTGTCTGGTTTTATGAAAGAGAAGTAGGGATCGATTTCTGCCAATCTTGTTTTATATACTGTCGAATCGTCTGTTTTTCCTAAAGGCGTGATTGATTTATAAAGGATAATAAGAGCAGGTTTGCAGTAAGGAAGTATGCTTATAATATCAAGGCAAATTTCTATTGCCTTGATATTCATGCTAGAGTGAAAAAGCATATTTGCGAGATTTACCTTGTAATCTATTCGATTTGGGCTCTCCTGTATTCCTAAGCGTGCTTCCGCAATAGCCTGCTCAGTCAGTTGACTTCGGGAATACATCTTTATAAGAGCACCACGTGTGAGCCGAACTTGATCAGGTGCAAATCCGTCTTTTGCTTCATGAAGACGCTTGACTTCGGTCTGAAGTGATTCATTAGAAGGTTCTAATTCATATGCGCGCCGCATGCTATCTAACGATTTTTCTAAATTTCCGAAGCTCTCTGCAATAATACTTATTCCAATGTGAGAAACGAAATCGTCTGGTTCCACAAGTAATATTTTCTCAAAAACCGTGTTTGCGTAATCAAATTCTTGTTTTTCAAGAAAAGCTTTTCCTAAGAGCTTGTAAACAGAAATGTTTTTAGGATATTTTTCTAGAAGATATTCCGCTTGAGATATGGCCGCATCAGATTGTTGGCCCATTATTAGTTCTTCGATCTTCTTGTAAAACATGCGCAGTGGAATCTTTTGCATAGTGTCCATATCGCTATTTATTCTCCCAAATAATCGCGCAATTTGCGTTTAATTGTTGGATGGCGTAAGCGGCTAAGTGCTTGTGCCTCAATTTGACGTACTCTTTCGCGGGTTACACCCATTTTCCTGCCAACTTCTTCTAATGTGTAAGCTTGCCCATCTAACAATCCATACCGAAGTTGAAGAATGCGCACCTCTCTTGGTGGAAGAGAATCCATAACTAATTCTAAATGTTCACGTAACAAATTATATGTAGCGGTCTCATCTGGTGCGGGTATCTCATTATCTTCAATAAAATCACCAAGGACAGAATCATCCTCATTATCAGTTGGGGTTTCTAATGATAACGGACGCCGTGAAACCTGTATC
>CBDAFG010000044.1:0-28582 GCA_965195205.1 uncultured Pelolinea sp.
CACCAGGAAAAGGTCATCCATGGAAACAGGATTATGGTTATCGGCTGAATGGTAAACTCATTCATCAAAAGGAAATGGTTGAATCAAGGTGACATTTTCATTGGTGGATAGGGGTGACATATTCACTGGTGAATGACACAATAGGAAATCTCTTTAGAAATAATTATCTTGCGCTGTGAAAAATATTTTTTAAAAGATTTTAATTGAAAAAAGGAGACTTTGTGTTATATTGTATATACAATATTGATCGAAAAAAGGTAAACCCGGTGAAAACCGGCGGCGCAAAGCTATGGGTCTACTGCTGAAAAGTTATGACAGCCAGGCTGCTGCTGATCATTTTGTGTTTTAAGAGAAAGGGAAGAGATGGTGATGAAATGGAAGAAATATTTATTTACTATGGTTTCTGTGCTAATCATTTCTGGGTGTACTTTTAGGGGTTATTTCCCAGGTGAATTAGAAAATGTTGAAGAGGGGGCAGAAGAGCTAATATTAACAACATCCTCAATTGTAAAATCGTCCAACACGAAACATGTTAATTTTGTAGGCGATGAGGCCCAGGACAATGAAGACGGCCAGGAATTTTCCAACTTGGATAAAGAGGATAAACCTGTTTCCAATAACCCGATCAATCCTCTTACTGGACTTCCAGTTGACAATCCGGAGAATTTGCTGCTTCCCCCGGCTTTGGTCTCTGTAACCAATTTTCCTACGACTGCCCGCCCTCAGGCAGGATTGTCAACCAGCTCGGTTGTTTTTGAGCTTTCTATTGGGGATGGGATGACGCGGTATCTGGCAATTTTTTATGGGGATTATCCAAGATCATCTATTCAGGAGAAATCCGGGGACATGCAAGAAGGTTTAACTGAAGGCATGCAGGAGCCTGTAATTGGGCCAGTGCGCTCGGGGCGGCTTCCTTATGAATACGTGCGTCAATTATTTAATGGTTTTATCGTGATGGCTTCCGCGTATTCCAAAGTGGCTGATCAATTGAGTGATTATGTAAATGTAGTTGGTGATGACCAGTCTGACATAAACAGCGCATTGATCGCTGTGAGCGACATTGAAAAAATTGCAAAGGAAAGCGATAATAAAATAGGAGATGGCGCATTAAGCGGGATGGTGTTTGAGAAAGATATTCCTGAGGGTGGTAAAAATGCCCCATCATTATGGATTTTTTACGCGTATAAGAATCAGGTTTTCTGGCGATTCAACGAGGATGATGGGTCATATCACAGGTGGCAGGATGATGCTGATGGGTCCACTTTTATTGAACAAACAGACAGATTGAACGGTGATCCACTGACTTATGAAAATGTGGTTGTGCTGTTCGCGGACCACAGCGTAGAAAATACCTATTTGATCGATATTGACCTTTTGTATGTTATCAGAGGAAAAGCTAAATTATTCCGCGATGGGCAGGTGTATGATATCTACTGGACCACAAAGAGCGAAGATTATGAAAAGACTACCGGAAAACTGCGTCCGATCCGTTTTATTGATGCCGAAGGAAATCCATTCCCATTAAAACCAGGTCAAACCTGGATTGAATTAATGCCTAAATTTTCACCTTTTTGGGAAACAGTCAACTCTGAAAAATATCATGTCTTGGCAAGTGGCCGCAGTAAGGGGTCTGGATATTGGGGAGCGTATTTCAAGCTGGATAATTAACGGTTTTTTCTAGCGGGTTCTTTATCCGGTAAATTTTTAAAATAACTGCATACATGCTTGATTGGGCAGATCGGACATTTGGGTTTCCTCGCGTGGCAGACTTCTCTCCCAAATTTAATAAAATTCAAATGGCCTGGGCCGTACTGTTCTGGGTCAAAAAGCTGCTCCATCCATACATGAGTTCTTTCAACGTTTAGTTTATCTGGTCGAATTCCTGTTCGCCCAGACACACGGTACACATGCGTATCAACAGGGAATGCCGGAATGCCTAAGGAAAATTGAAGGACAATAGAAGCTGTTTTAGGTCCGACCCCTTTGTGATGCTTCAACCAACCTAATGCTTCATCTTTTCTCATATTTTGCAGAAAATCTAAGGATAATTCTCCTCGTTCTGAGTTGATTTCCTTGAGAATTGACTTAATACGCGAACCTTTTTGATTGGCTAATCCAGCAACGCGGACTGCTTCAATTACTTCCTCAACGGGTGCGTCCCGTACAGATTCCCAAGTGGGTAATTGAGCGCGTAAGTTGTTATATGCGCGATCGCGGTTAGTATCATTCGTGTTTTGGGAAAGAATAGTGGAAACCAGTTCATCTATTGCAGAAAGCGGCTCTCGCCATTCTGGAGTGCCATAGAGCGATATTAATATCCCGTATATTTCTCTTGCCTTATCGATGTCTTTATGGGTAGGTGAAATAATTATGGATTTTGGGCTCATAGTGAAATATGATCAAGCGCTTGGAGGAATTCATCGGTTGGCTTGATTTCACCAATATCTGTGCCCCGCCAATTTTTAATTGGGCGTGTATAGTATTCTTCTAATTCCGTTAGTTCCTGGTCAGAAAATACTCCTAATTTCTTGAGAATAACAAGACTTACAATTGAATTAGCTCTGAGGGAGAGATCTCCATCGCTAATTTTGCTGGTAATTCCAATACTTCCCTTAAAAAATTTACTGGCACCAGGCATTACTCCAATTCCTTGGTACCCTTCCGCACCGATTTTTGTGATGGTCTTTCCCTTTGCGATTTTCATCGCTGCGGTATCGAAGCGGTTGGGGCCAGCCACCATGTCGGGATGTGCAGTCATGGCTGAGGTAATTGTCTTACACGCATTGGCTCTCTCAAATAGCAGGTTATCTGGCTGGCACAACTTCACGTATGCAGTTGCGGCGTTTGCTAAGGGAATTGCAAATACTGGCGCGGAACAACCATCTACGCCTAAATGGATGTTATTTACAGGCACCTCACTCATTTCAGAAAATGTATTGAGGATGTGCTTTTGAACCGGATGCGTAAGTTCCAGGTATGTTTCAAACGGAGCGCCGATCATTTTTGCAAAAGCAAGCATACCCGTGTGTTTCCCTGAGCAATCGTGCCTATTTGGATGTAATGGTTCGTTGTTTATTAACATACGCTGGGCGGTTTTGTCATGATATGGAGGATGCACACCACACTGGAGCATATCTTCCTTAATGCCGATCTTTCTCTGAAGATGTGAAAGTACATCTACATGTGAATTAGTTCCTGAATGAGAGGCACACAGAATAGCGATTTCCTGGGGAGAAAAATTAAACCGATCACCACCGCCTCTTTCTAGAAAGGCAAGTGCTTGAAAAGGTTTTGCAGATGACCTCAGGAAGAAAGGATGTTTTGAGTCGCCGATTGAGATACTATCTTTTTTTCCATAAAAAGCGATCGCTACGCTGCCATAATGAATGGATTCCACCGTATTGCCGCGCGTTATTTCAATGAGAGGAAAATGGCCGCGATCACTCATATTCACTTCGATACTTTACTTCTTTAATGAGTAATTATTAATATAGTATTTATTAAACCCGTAAGAGAGACGTGTACGGAAAAGATCTTCATCCGATTTGTTGGAAGGTTTGAATTCATTGACAAAAGACGCGCCTGATTCTTGGATTTTTATATTCTCGGCTTTTTGGCTAGAAAGTTTTTCAAATGCCCGCAGTGCTTTCTTTAGAAATTTCTGTGATTGGCGGATATCATCTTTTGTGACGAGTGACGCTCTTCCACTGATCATCACAAAATCTTTAAATTTAGCTGTCTTCAACAGATCTAAGGAAAGTATCCAGGATTCAATTTCTGCGGAGGAGAGAAATGGGGGTTGGCCTGGTGTGACTGTATCTCCGAGGAAAATTACTTTTTGATCGGGAAGGATCACCCAGCAGGACCCTGCCGTAGGACCAGGATGGTGTTCGAGGATGATTGGTTTTTCACCCCAATTGATGGTGATTGAATGTGTAAAAGTGATCTCCGGGCGCGGCCACTCAATCGTCCATATTTCTGGTATGGTTTCCCAAATCGCCCCAGTTTCCATCCCCTGCATTTTTGTAATGGAGGGCCGTGATGTTAGAGCCTTTGCTGAATTAACATGGGTAATGATTGGATATCGATTGTTTATTGCGCCAGCGGTACGATCAGGATGATCATCCAGAAGCACTAATAATCGGCTTGACCCAGTACCAGAGCGGGCACAGATTGTCTGCCAGGATTGGATGTCTTTTATGCTCAAAGGAGCATCAATCATCACCACGCCCTCTGGTGTGTGGATTGCGCCAAGGGTTACTCCTTCATACGCTGTTTTAATAAAAATATCAGGTGCGATTTCTTTCATTTTTTACCTATAGTTCAGGATTTACAGGTGGAAACGTGAGTATAACATACTCAATTATTTCCGTTTTCTGGTTCCCAATTATTGGCGATCTGTTCTTTTATTTCAGCGCGCACAAGATTGCAGCGCTTACATTGGAGGTTATTGCATAATAACGCAAATGGATCTTCTTTTAGAAGTGCGACAGCTGTACTGATCATTGTGTTAAGGGGAACTGCACATAATCGCGTGTCTTCGATAACAGTTACTCTTAATTCCTCTTGAAGATAATAATCCAGTTTGTGAAAACCGTTTGGACACCCCGGGTAATGAGGACAAGCGGAAACACCATCTGGGGTTAATGCCCAGCGCAGGTATTGCTTTCTGCCAGCCAGGAATTCAGCATAATGGATGCTAAAATTTTGGCTCGGATCTGCCCCAATCAATATTACCCAGCCACCCAGGTTCTTAAGTTTCTTAATTGGCAAGTATGGTTTTTCTGGTGTTTGATCTACTAAAACGATATCTAATCCTAGCCCGTAAAATGAAAAAATCGGATGGCTGGATCTAAAAGTACCAGGAAATTCGAGCAGTATGTCAATCGCCTCCTGGTTGGAAAGTTCACTGGGGAGCGCATGTGAAAAAATCTTTGCATCGAGATTGTTTTCACTGCTAATGCCATATTGCATGTTATTGTTTTCGGGACCTTTTTCAGGAGTGATCATTGTGGAAAATGTAAACGCTGGGATCATTACATTGTCAACAGTGGTCAGTAAAGCGCCAATCAACGTTGCGGGTCCACCATTAATTCCACTGAATACGGAGTGATCTATGTGAGCGATAATGGGAATGTCTTTCCGCAGTCCCATGGTTTTTAACGCCCCAGTTATCTTATGATAAGAAATCATTATCAGTATGTGTTATGTTCATTATCATGATTATAAAACTTTCTTAATTCTGTACAGGCTGGCAAACTGGAATCACGTCCCGGTTGGTTCTCGCGTTAAGATCAAGGTTGAAATATGGCGAAGGATCAATTGTGTTCTTGATCTCTAATTCGTTAAGAAATCTTCCCGATCCATCATCTTTTACTATAGAGAAATGCAGGTGTATGCCCGTAGGATTACCAGGCGATCCAGAATAATTTCCCTGATATCCTAACAATGTCCCAGCTTCAACGAAAGATTCACTGGTTCCGGGAGGAAATTGATCAACAATATATGAGTTCCCCAAGTCGTCAGCCATATGAGTGTAATAGGACCAAATCTGTCGCTCTGAATTCAGAGGGTCGTTTGGAATCCGAATAATAATGCTTGCTTTCCAGTCAGGCATACGGGTCAAGTATCCATCGTAAGCGGCATATACCGGTGTAATCCCAGTCTTAGTTCCACTGAAAATATCCAGCCCTTGATGACTGTGCCCGGGGCGAAAAGAATCTCCCCATAAAAACCCGATGTACCCATCAGTTGGAAAGATAAAAGGCGCATTATCACATGAATCGAGTGCGGTTACAGCCCATTCTGGGTGCGCCTTCGCATTTCTAATCCACTCGATCACTCGAACATACCGAATTGGGCGAAAGACTCTGCGAATAATTAAATATCCAGCTAGTATGAGTAAAACAGCTATCGCAATCACCAGTAATATTTTCCACATTTTCATAGTTTGTCTGATACGGGGTCAATTGCGCCGATCATTGACCAGGGCCCTGCCCAGTTTACCTCGACATCCACAATTTTTCCAAGTAAATTTTCTTCACATTCGACAAACACAAGTTTATTCGTACACGTGCGGCCCCGCCAGCGATCTTTTGATTTTCCCTCAAAGAAAACAGGCACTTTCTTGCCAAGATACTTTTTATTAATCTCAGCTGATATTTGTTCTTGGAGTTTTTCTATGATACGGAAACGACGCATTTTTTCTTCCGGAGGAACATCGTCAATCAGTTTTTTGGTAGAGTATGTCCCTGGGCGGGGTGAATAGCGAGCGACATGGGTCATATCTGGTTTGATCGTTTTTAACACATCTACCGACCGATTAAATTGGGCATCGCTCTCCCCGGGAAATCCAACAATGATATCTGTTGCGATTGAAACATCCCCCAGGCGGTTTCTTATTTTCTCAATGGTTTTAATATATTGATCGATTGTATAGCCGCGGCGCATGTTCCTGAGAACTGTGTCGTCACCAGCTTGGTTGGGCAGTTCAAAATGGGGCATTACTTTAGGGAGGTCACCTACCGCATCCAAAATATCGTCAGTCATCCAGTTAGGGTGTGATGTAAGGAAACGGATACGCTTGATCCCTTCAATTTGATGGATTTTTCGTAATAAGACGCTCAGTTTGGGATAACCTGGGTGATCGTGTCCATAACGGTCAACGATTTGGCCGAGCAATGTTATCTCTTTTACGCCATTGGCAACCAATGCGTTCGCGTCAGAAATGATTTCGTCTGGCGGGCGGCTGATCTCTTTTCCCCGGCGCAGAGGGATGATGCAGTAAGTGCAGGCGCGAGAACACCCAAATACTATGGGAAGAAAAGCGGAGACTACCGTATTTATTTTTGTTGACGGCAGCTCGTACGCGAATTTCGTATCGAGAATGTCTGAAATTTCTCGATATTTTGCAATAGTGAGATCTTTGCCCTGAAGATGGTCTATCAATGGGCGCGGATCAGAGGGCTGTGAAAAAACATCCACGTAAGGGTAACGCTGCTGAAGTTCTGAGTAACCATGCACGCCTACCATGCAGCCCATCAAATTGATCACCAAATCGGGATTTTTTGTTTTTAAAGACTTAAGAGATGTCAGACGTCCAATCGCTTTCTGTTCCGCACTTTCACGGACAACACAGGTATTTAATACAATCACATCTGCCTGTTTTGGCAGATTAGTGGGTGTGTAGCCGAGTTTCTCAAGGGCAGCTGCCACGCGGTTTGAATCCGCAACATTCATTTGGCAGCCTGATGTCCAAATATGATAGCGCACGCCCGCGATTATAACAGCAATTCGGACTGAAATCATCCATATATCTAATGTTTTATGGTCTGGTAAAATAGCGGAATGCGACAACCTGACTATATCCCTTATTCGCGGAAAAAGCGCAAGGGTTTATTATTGGTATTAGCCACTTTAGCAGCATTGGCAATCGTTGGGCTTTTAATATACCAAATACCCCGGGTAAATCGCCTTATTAACTACCGGTTGGATATTGCTATTACGTATGTGCAGAAATTAATCCATCCGGTCAGCAACTTGCCGACTCCTGCGGTGAAGAGTGAAGCTGAAATACCAGATCCTGCTGTAACGATAGAATTATCACCAACACTTACCCCAGAGCCGACGGTGACTCCAATGTTCACACCAACAGCAACTTTGATCCCAACGCCCATCCCGTCACACATGCAGTTAACTCCTCCAGAGTATGACGAAATTCGTGATAAACAGGATTGGAATAACTGTGGTCCGGCTACCCTGGCGCTATATCTGCGGTTTTTTGGATGGGAGGGAGACCAATTTGATATATCAGATGTGATCAAGCCCACACGGGATGATCGCAATGTAAATGTCGAGGAATTGGTTTATTATGTGAGAAATAAAACTGGCTGGCTGAACGCGGAATTTAGAGTTGGTGGTGATGTAGAGACGTTAAAAAGATTAATCGCTGCTGGCATTCCGGTGATGATCGAAGAAACCTTCACAACAGACCGCAAATATTGGCCAGAAGATGACCAATGGTCCGGTCATTATCTCCTGATCACTGGTTACGATGATGCAGTGCGTGAGTTCACAGTCCATGACAGCGAAGCTGGGCCAAACCAGAAAATGGCTTATTCTGTTCTGGATGACAATTGGCAGTCCTTCAATCGGGTGTACATAATGGCTTATTTATCTGAGACTGAAGAAGATATCAAGCGTGCGTTGGGTGAAGATTGGGGTGTAGATATAAATCGTCAAAAAGCGCTTGCGTCAGCAGAAGCCGCGGCACAATCAGATCCTGAGAACGTGTTCGCGTGGTTTAATGTGGGATCAAATTTAGCCTATTTTGAAAAATATAATGAAGCAGCCGCAGCATACGATACCGCACGCAACCTTGGGCTGCCCCAGCGAATGCTGCGATATCAGTTTGGGCCTTTCATGGCTTATTTCCACTCTTTACAAACAGATGAAGTGCTGACGCTTACAAAATATGCCCTTGGGATCACGCGCACATCTGAAGAGGCTATGCTGTGGCGCGGATGGGCGGAATACAGGAACGGAAAATCTGAGTTAGCGCTTAATTATTTTCGGGATGCTCTCCGCATCCGGCCCGATTATGTGGATGCGATTTACGCGATTGATTTTGTTAGTTTGAACTAGCCGGAACTTTTATGAGTATTCAAACTGAGCGAGTTAAGGCGATCTTATTCGATATCGATGGAGTTCTCAGCGATTCAGACGATCTCATGGTGCAAAAAGTGGAGAAGTTAATCCAACCGTTCTGCTTTTCTTTAACGATGGGAAAACGGCATTCGGCAGCTCGTTGGTTGGTCATGGCAATGGAATCTCCCGGTAATTTTCTGTACAATCTCGCGGATCGATTTGACCTTGACAGTTTGTTTGTCAGACTGATCGACAAATATACAAAAAAAAAGAAGCATCAGATAAAAAAATATTGGATCGTACCCGGTGTTCAGGATTTGTTGTCTGATTGTATTAGTAAATTTTCAATGGGCGTGGTGAGCGCCCGGGATGAAAATAGCGCGATGGCGTTCATCAGGCAGTTCAATCTCGAAAAATATTTCAACGTGGTTGTAACTTCCCAAACATGCCGGCATACGAAACCATTCCCTGATCCGTTGTTATTCGCAGCAGAGAAACTGGGAGTGGAACCGCAATTTTGCCTGGTAGTGGGGGATACTACTGTGGATATTAAAGCCGCGAAACTGGCGGGCATGCAGGCGGTTGGGGTTTTATGCGGTTTTGGGCGTGAGAAGGAACTTAAGAGAGCAGGTGCGGATGTGATCCTGCCTGCAACGACAGACTTACGCCAAATAATTATTTCCCATGAAAAATGATTTTCTGCGGAACGAATACAAACCTTATGCGTGAAAACACAAAATTTTATTTGTGTTTTCTATATGCTTTTCTGTCAGGCTTTCTTTATCTGCTTCAACCACACAACAGCACGTTCAATCTTACCTTTTTCCAAAGGGCCTTCCGAATCCAGCACAAAGAATCCTTCTGAAGGGACGATTTCCTCTCCACCCTTTTTTTTCAAACCATCCAGGATTGGCTTGTCAGCGTAACCGAACAGCTTCGCCATGAAGCGCAGAAAGCCAGGCAGCTTGTCGGTTATTGCGATGCGCGTATCGAAGGCGGTAACTTTAACACCTGCTAGCTGTTTCGATGGAATGCCTTTCAGGAAAGACTTGATCGCAGGTGAGGGACTGAAGGCTCGCGTTGGGGATCCAACAATCAGATAATTCAATCCATCGAGCATGTCGGGCTTTACTTCGGTCGCTTTGCATATGGTGACTTCTTTTGTGGTGCCAAACGCTTTGCCAATAGCCAGGGCTATTTTCTCGGTATTACCAAAAAAGGAATCATAGACAATTAATGCTCTCATTAAATTACACCTCCACAGGAGTTAATTTGATGCCTTGATTATAAGGTAATGAACGAAATATTTTTCTAATTAACGTATGCCTGGTCTCTCACCAGACCAGACTGATCACTGTGGGATTACTACCGTACTACCCCCGTCTGGCAACTTGATCACTCTCACAGCAAGGCCGTAGATTTCTGACAGTTTTTCCGGGAGAAGGACATCCTGCGCGCTACCAAACACGTAGGTTGAACCGTTTTTCATAGCCAGAAATAAGTCCCCAAAACGGGCGGCTAAATTGAGGTCGTGCATCGCGACAAGGACTGTTTTCCCGTTGTTTATGCCCAACTTTCTGGTCAACTCTAAAAATTCTATTTGGTAGCGCAAGTCTAAATGGGAAGTGGGCTCATCCATCAGAAGAACAGGTGTGTTCTGGGCAAGTGCACGGGCGAGGATAACACGCTGGCGTTCTCCAGCGGATAACTCACCGCATAGTTGATTCTCGAATTTTTTTACATCGGTTTGTTCCATTGCCTCTTGGACGAATTCTTCATCTACCCGAGATGCTTTCCCGTTCCAATTCATGTATGGGGTGCGGCCCATCAGGATAACTTCCCGCACGAGGAAGGAAGGGGGAACGTACGTTGATTGAGGAACTACTGCCATCAGCCGTGCACGGCTGTTTTCGTTGGCTTCCTTGAGATTCGTTCCATTAATATGGTATTGGCCTACGCTATAGGGTAGCACCTGGCTGATGGCACGGATCAGTGTGGTCTTACCCGAACCGTTAGGGCCGATTACTGCAAGAAGCTGGCCTTCCTGAAGAGTAAAATGAATATCTCTGATAATCGCTGATTGGTCATATCCAGCCTGGTCTATAGATACACGAAGCTGCATAATCACCAGCCCTTTTCTTTTGAACGGCGGAGAATGAAGAGGAAGAACGGTGCACCGCATAAGGATGTGATGATACCGACTGGTAATTCTTGGGGGGCAACTATGACACGCGCAATCACATCCGCAAGTACGAGGAATATAGCTCCGCCAATCATGGAGAACGGGAGCAAGCGGCGTATATCCCCGCCGGTAACTCGCCGGAGTATGTGTGGGATGATCAATCCCACAAAACCGATCACACCTGTGAACGCGACTGCCGCGGCAGTGGACAGGGTGGCAAAAACCACAATTTTTGTACGGGCGCGGGTGACATTGATGCCCAATTGAAGAGCCTGATCATCCCCGAATTGGAGCACATTCAATTTGTAGGCGTATGCAGACAGCCCGATCAACCCGATCAACACATATGGGAGCTGTCCTAATACCGGCTTCCAGCCTGCCATCGTGGAGCCGCCAAGCAGCCATACGACTGCTCTGCGCAGTTCTCCACTGGCATTGATCAATAGAAAAGAAGTCAAGGCAGTCACGAAAGAGCTGACAGCTACCCCGGCCAGGATCAGGTTGGTAACCGGGAGCGTTTTTTTCACTTTTGCTAACTGGAAAACGAGAAAAACTGTCAGCAGCGCACCAATGAAAGCTGTCATCGGAACGGCGAGATAACTGAAAGGTGAAGCCGGCCAACCCAGTGTGAGTGAAATGATCGCGCCGAGGCCCGCGCCAGATGCGGCACCGATTAAATAGGGATCGGCCAGGGGATTTTGAAACAATCCCTGATAGGCACAGCCGCTGCCAGCCAGCGCTGCTCCTGTCATTATCATCAGGATGGTGCGCGGCAGGCGTAGAGTGAGCAGAATGACCTGATATGTGTGGCTCATATCTGAAGTGGGATCTGTCCCCACCAGGGTATTCCAAAGCACTTCAAGCGCTTCTTTTGGAGGGATAGTAACACTGCCCACCCCAATGCTCAAGAGCACCGCAATGGCAAGTGCGGCGAAACTAAGCAGGGTGGGGCGGGTAAGTTTACGCATATTTATTTAAATAGGTCAGGATGAAAGATCTTGGCTAATGCTTCCAGCCCATCCACCTGGCGCGGACCAATGCGGGCGATCAGGTTGTCATCAAAGGGCAGCACAATCCCGTTTGCCACAGCAGTGAGCGAACCCCACCCGGCACGTTCCGCTACTGATTCAGGCGTTACTCCCCACATCGCGTCACCGAGCAGAATAAGATCAGGGTCTTCAATCAATAATTGCTCTAAACTGATCTGTGCCCACTCGAACTCAAGCGCTTCGCCGATATTCACACCTCCCGCCATTTCAATCATGCTGGTATAAAAGGTGTTTGGACCCGGTGTGTAGGGTTTTGCCGCATCTGTGGCGTCTAATTCGTAATATACGGTGGGCTTTACTTCCACATCCTCCAGTATGGTAGATACTGCATCCACCCGAGAGCGCAGCCCATCCACCAACTCTTTTGCTTGATCCTCGTGACCGCTGAGTACGCCTAATGCTTCAATGGATGCAAAGGTACCTTCCAGGTCAGACGGATTTGCTAAATAATAAACAGT
This sequence comes from uncultured Pelolinea sp., assembly GCA_965195205.1. Lineage (GTDB taxonomy): Bacteria > Chloroflexota > Anaerolineae > Anaerolineales > Anaerolineaceae > Pelolinea. The sequence continues at coordinate 12,336 of CBDAFG010000044.1, forward strand.
CAGGCCTAGATCTTCCAAAGACTGCACCAGCTCAGTTGTGTTGATACCTCCAGCAATGACCAGGTCTGGCTCGAGGCTGATGATGGTTTCCATGTCATATTCCGCGAACCCGCCGCCGATATCAGGCAGAGAGAGTGCAGCTTCCGGATAATCCGAAAAACTGTCCCGGGCAACAACCTGCTCACCTGCGCCCACGGCGTAGAGTATTTCCGTGATCGGCGGGGAAAGCGTGATGATATTTTCAGCGGGTTGATCGAGCATGATCTGCTTTTCAAGACCATCGATGACAGATATTTCTGCGCTGACAGCAGTGGCACTTGGACTGCAAGCGCTGAAGGCTGCGCTGATGATCATGCTAATAGTTGTTAATAAAATAAACTTTTTCATTTTTCCTCTATATATTTTTAATAAATATCTCTTGGCATAGGGTTAAACAAAGAACCCCTGCCTGTTGAATGGGGGGTCTTTTATGTATTCTGAATACGCATGCCACCTCCTTGTCCGCGAGGGCGTGGATAGGCTGATTCTGGCAGTCGTCCTGGCTTGGAGAATGATCTCCTTACAGTTGCGGGACAGCGCCGGACTTTCCAATGAGGATCACCAGCTTCGCCTTTATGCCCACCCATCCGGGGGAAAGGGCACCAGAGCAGCTTGTTAATATGTGACTGTATTGTACAAATTAAGACAGCAGTCGTCAAGGGAAAAGTGTGCGGTGTCCAGTTTACTCTTGACCATTCATGGTGTGTGAAAATATTTAAAGCCAACCGATTTCTTTCATCTACGGGTGTGGTTCGCGATCCTCGCTTCGGTCGTTAGAATGACAACGGGAACTGGCGTTGTCATGCTGAGCACAGCGAAGCATCCCGGTTTGTCAGTCATGATATTCTAAGTGTCATACTGAGTGCAACGAAGTATCTCGGCTGACCGCTCATAACATTCTGGCCGAGATTCTTCCTCCCTTTGGTCGTCAGAATGACAGTGAGAAATGGCATTGTCATACTGAGCACAGCGAAGCATCCCGGCTCTTAACCCTCATTTTTTCACAGGGTCTATCAAGGAATCATACAAATCCGTTGATTAAGTCGATTGACAATAAAACCAGGCTGACTAAAAAGTAGGTCAGCCTCTTTTTATATATTGTTCTAGGCAGATAAATGAATCCAGCTAGGTGGAGCAGGTTTATGCCCGGGCAATCAGCAATGTCCTGTAAAATATTTATGCAATCGTTCAGGAATACCAATTATCACTTAAGTCTTTCCACTGGGGATTCATGGATTCAATCAACGCAGTTTTCTTTTTCCTCAGCCAACCCTTGATCGTTTTTTCACGGGATATCGCTTCATGGATGTCAAATCCAGATTCAAAGTACACAAGTTTTTTGATGTTATAACGAGAAGTAAATCCTTTTATTAGACCTTGTTTATGTTCGGATACTCTGCGTTCAAGATCATTTGTGACGCCTGTATATATGGTTTTTGATCGGTTAGCCATTATGTAAACGAAGTATTCTTTCATTCTTTGATTATGCCATATGGTTTTTATACTAGAAGAGTATTTTTGACAGATATATCTTGGAAAATTGGCCGAGATTCTTCCTCCCTTCGGTCGTCAGAATGACAATAAGAGATGGTGTTGTCATGCTGAGCACAGCGAAGCATCTCGGCTTGTCAGTCATGATATTCTAATTGTCATACTGAGCGTAGCAAAGTATCCCGGTTGACCATTCATGATATTCTGGCCGAGATTCTTCCTCCCTTCGGTCATCAGAATGACAACAAGAAATAGCACTGTCATACTGAGTGCAACGAAGTATCCCGGCTCTTACCCCACATTTTTTCTTAAGTAAAAAGAGGATGGCGTTACAGCCATCCTCTTTGGTGTTAATTGGTATTTTTTTATTCTGCCAGGATAGAGGTGCCGGGCCATTCTGTATAGGCTTCTAAGTAATCCAGCGCTTCTACTGCGGTCAGCTCCACCCATTCCTCTTTTACATGATCATACATATACACGCTGAGGGCATCCGCTTTCACACCATTTGTTACCAGATAGCTCAGCTTAAGTGTGGCACCTGCCGGGACATTATCCAGGACGACCTTATCAGGATCCATCAGCACCACAGTCATACCTTTCAGCATACTGGTTCCGTCGGGCATATCAAATGGTATAGTCTCTTCGGACTCCTCAGACAGAGAGGCCCAGTGGTCGCATAGACCGCAGAATTCCGCTTGTGATCCATCTGGCAGCTCGAGCGTCACGCATTCAGTGTCGCAGGGAAGTTCAACCAGTTGGCCACCGGTAACTGGGATGAGTGGTCCAGGTCCAAAGCCAAATGCAGGGCCAGGTCCAGCGCCCGGTCCAGGGCCCGCAGGTGGTACAGGCAGCGGAAACGGATCTGTGCCCAGCCAGGGGAAATAGGTTACATTGTCGCTAACAGCATCGCCTGTTCCTGTAGGGTTCAGAACATGCGTTGGCCCGCTGGCATCCCCCCACCAATTTTCAGTGGCGTCAACTAAATACGAGGTTTGATTTTCTATCCCGTAACTTGCGTTTGCGTAAATACTATTATTGTGGAAGATATTATTTGGACCGGCGCTGATACCTGGGGAAAATGAATCTGCCCAAAGTAATACTCCGTTACCTCGGAAAATTTCATAAGGCGCACCAGTATATTTGGTTCCCATTCGGGTATTTGTGATACGGTTGTCGGTGAAAGTATTGTCATGTGCACCCTGATCGATCATTATGCCTGCAATCGACGCATTGGTGATCGTGTTTCCTGTTATCAGGTTATTATGTGAATCGCTTTTTAAAATACGGATACCGGGTCCATCACAGCTGATAGTATTGTTCTGAACTGTTACGTTATAAGCATAATCAAGCTTGATAGCTGCTTGTTCCGGAGAAAAGGCACCCGAATCTGTTGAGATAGTATTGCCTGAGATCAGTAAATCACCTGGATTGTCGCCCCAGGCAAAGTAAGCAATGATGCCCCGTATATTGCCGGTAACAATGTTGTTTTGAACTTTATGGTTTTTGCTTGTTTTAGGCCAATCCCACCCTGTGCTCAGGAATATTCCGGCTGCATCCATATGCAGATTATGTCCGGTCACAATGTTGTTATTGATCGTTATGCCGTCTGTGTAACTGTAGGCTTCGATTCCGATGTACATGTTGCCAGATACAATGTTGTTATTTATAGTTCCCCCCAGCAAAGGATAATTTTTTCTACCTGCAACACAAATACCTTTGGCGTGATTCTCCGGAGCATCTGGATTCAGGTTGTCCATTACAGTATTGCCGCTAATGGTAACTATGCCTATACTATTGCCAACGTTAATTCCGGTGTCATGGTTTGATGAAACTATACAGTTGATAACTGTTGGATTCTCACTTGAAGGCCTGGTTCCAGCATCTGTCTTGCGTGCCCGACCAAATGTTAATCCGGCGTCACCACTATATTCGACCTTGCAGTCATTTATAGTAACATTCTTGCCTGAGCCGACATTGATACCATGAACATCTTCTGTGCCATCACCGTCTTCGTCGTAGTATTGAGGTGTACCTAAAGGTGTGTTTACACCGGCATTCTTCACCGTGAAACCGCTAAAGGTTACGTCCTCGATTAGTTCCTTATCGCCCCCCGCCATGTTGTTGCCGGGATCGCTATTTCCGTAAGCGGTTATTTCTACACCACTCCTACTGGCGATGGATCCGCTGGTGTCATAGTGCCAGTATGGCTCTAGGCCTTCAAGGTCAATAATGCTCTGGTCGATACCAGCACCTTGCACAGTCACCCCATCTTTAGTAATGTGGAGATACTCATTGTATTCACCCGCACCCACATTAACTGTGCCGCTATTGGAGACAATGTCAATTCCGTCCTGGATAGATGCGGTTGTGCCCCCACCCAATACATTTACAGTGTTGGCAAAAAATGTGTAAGGATTGGTAGATAAGTTTTTATATGTGATATTAGATAGACTGGTATTAAGGTTTATCGTGTTTAATGTAACGTTCTCATTAGTTTTAAACCAGAATATTTGTGCCCGATCTAATGTGATCACATCATTCACATAATCAGATGCTAGTCCATCTATTCTAATAGTCGCTCCAATTGAATCTGTATCATCAAGAGCTGCTTGTATAGGTTGTTCAACATAATGACAAACCCCACCTGTATCCTCAATTATTTGGTGACAAGTCCCACCAATATGGGTATATCCAACCCAGACTTCAGTCCCTCCATCGTTATACGAGAAATATGGATCACTGCTCTCGGCGCTGATTGTTTCTAAAGCTTCTTTAGCCTCTGAGCTGGCCAATGGGATCACTTCGCCCCCCTCATCTACTAGCACAGCGCCCGCTTCTTCGAGTGATGCAACTATATCGCCGAAGTCTTCTTCAGCAGCCGGTGCTTCTTCTACAATCGGTTCCTCAGTAGCGGTTTCCTCTGCCGCCTCTTCAGCAGCTGGTGTTTCTTCGGCAACCAGTTCATCGGCTGCGGTTTCCTCTGCCACCTTTTCAGCAACTGGTGCCTCTTCCCCAACCGGTTCTTCGGCTGCGGGATCCTCTGCGGTCTCTTCATTAACTGGTGTTTCTTCTACAGTCGGTTCCTCAGTAGCGGTTTCCTCTGCCGCCTCCTCAGCAGCTGGTGCCTCTTCCCCAGCCGGTTCTTCCCCATCCGCGAATGCCATAGTGGGGAAAACCATAAGTACCATCATGGCAAAAGCCATCATGACTGAAAATGTTGATCTCTTTCTTTTTTGAATACGCATTGTAAAACCCTCCGATATATATTGTGTTTGATAAACCTAACAGACCTTTTTTATTAATAACCCTCTTGAAAATACTAAACGTGAAATCTGATCAGCCGCCGTGGTCAAATTATTTTATAAATTGCCTCCCGTTAATTAAAAACACCGGTCATTATTGACCGGTTTCGCTATTGGCTCCCTGAAAACCCTTGTCTGCAAGTGCCCCAGAACAAGCGACCAAATTAGGGTTTCAAATCACAGCCGTCTTTGTTATTAGATTGTTTAATCATTATATGTTTATATGAAATATTGTCAAGTCGTAAAATAAACAATGTTATATAAAGTTGAAAAAATCGAACTGTTTTAAAGCTGAAAAGTGAACCGTGATAAAATCACGAAACCATTGTTTTACTGGAGAGAATGCATGTCCGAATTCATTTTAGCTGCCGTTGCCTGGCCGTATGGCAATTCACAGATCCATGTGGGTAATCTGGCTGGTTCTTATTTGCCGGCAGATATCTCTGCCCGCTATCACCGCTTGAAAGGGGACCAGGTATTGATGGTCTCGGGGACAGATTCACACGGCACGCCAATCACCGTCCGTGCGGAAGCGGAAAATATGTCACCGGAAGAGGTATATCAGCGCTTTCATGCTGGTTTTTTGGAATTATTCCAGAAAATGGGGTTGACATATGATCTGTTCACCTCCACGCACACTGAAAACCATTTCAAAGTATCTCAAGCGATGTTCCAAGCACTGCTGAAGAATGGGTTTATGTATGAAGAGACACAAAAGCAGTGGTATTCACCCAAGCAGGAACGATTTCTTCCTGATCGATACGTGGAGGGGACGTGCTATATCTGTGGATATCAGAACGCGCGCAGTGACCAATGTGACCAATGCGGGAAACTGTTGGACCCGACGCGATTGATTGACCCGCACACGAAAACCGATGGTTCAACACCTGAGCTCAGGGATACTACCCATTTTTTCCTGGATCTGGGCACGCTGCAGGACGATGTCGCTGGATTCTTAAAGGAAAGAGAATCATATTGGCGGCCGAACGTGATCCGGCAGTCGCTTGGGCAAATTCAAACCGAAGGGCTGCGGGGGAGGCCAATTACGCGTGATCTAAAATGGGGAATTCCCGTTCCAATGGAAGGTTGGGAAGAAAAGTGTTTGTATGTGTGGTTTGAGGCCGTGATCGGGTATTTATCCGCATCCATTGAGTGGAGTAAGATCCATGGCAAACCAGACGCTTGGCGCGATTGGTGGAAGAATCAGGACGCAAAAACATTATATTTTATTGGGAAGGATAATATTCCTTTTCATGCCATCATCTGGCCGGCAGAATTGGCTGGCGCGGGCGGTACATTTGATGCCTGCTACGGAAGTGGAAAAGAAGAACCTTTTGTGCTGCCTTATGATGTGCCGGCCAATGAATTCTTGAATTTAGAAGGCCAGAAGATATCTGGCAGCAGGAACTGGGCTGTTTGGGGGCTGGATTTTCTGAGCCGCTATGATCCTGATCCACTAAGATACTATCTGACGTCAATCATGCCTGAAACACGGGATGCGGATTGGGACTGGGAGGAGTTTTACCATCATAATAATGATGAGCTGGTTGCGACTTGGGGCAACCTGGTGAACAGGGTCCTTTCTTTCGCATATAAATATTGGGAAGGTGTGGTGCCTGAACCGGGCGCTCTGGCTGATGAAGATACAGCTCTTTTAGATGAAGTAGAAAAAGGGTTTGCGACTGTCGGCAGCGAACTGGAATCAGTCCGGCTCCGCTCCGCGTTAAACGAAGCGATGCGTTTGGCTTCTGAGGTGAACAAGTATCTGGACCACTCCGCTCCCTGGAAAATGGTAAAGACGGATAAGGACCAGGCAGGACGAGCGATCTATGTGGCGATGAAAGCAATCGATTCGCTGAAAGTGCTGTTTGCCCCATTTCTACCTTTCACGAGCCAGAAATTGCATCAGTTCTTAGGATATGATGGGCAGCTCTTCGGTAACCAGTACACGAAATCTTTTGAGGATGCGGTTGGGGAGCACAGCGCACTGTTATATGATCCTTCGAATGCTGTTGGAAAATGGGAGAAAAGCGAACTTAATCCTGGGCATAAGTTTCTTAAACCAGAGCCCCTGTTTATCAAGCTGGATAAAAGCATCGTGGAAGAAGAACGCGGACGATTGGGAAAATAAATCTTTTTTCTCCAAAAGCGGATGATTAAGAGACAAGTTATTCCATTCAATTTAGAATCGCCCATATAATTACAGCATGGATGCAGAAAAAAAACTTCTGAAAGCCATCGCATCGCAGCTGAAAGCAAATAATTTATTTCTCGCTACCGCGGAATCCTGTACCGGCGGGCTGCTTGGCCATCTTATTACGAACCTGCCTGGCTCATCCGATTATTACCTTGGAGGCCAGATCGTCTACTCAAATCATGCAAAACAACTTTGGCTGCATGTCCCCGCTGAAATTTTAGATACATTCGGAGCTGTCAGCAGGGAAACTGTGCTTGCTATGGCGTACGGCATCCGCAGGGCATTTGCGGAAAAGGTGGATCTCAAAAAGATGGTCGGTTTTTCCATCTCAGGCATCGCTGGGCCAGCAGGCGGCACACCCGCTAAACCCGTTGGCACAGTATGGATGGCTATCAGCACATATATCCATGAGCGTGCCTATCGCTTCCAATTTGATGGCTCACGCAAAGAAATTAAACATCAGGCCGCCCTGCAAGCGCTCAGCATTATCAGCAAGGATATCGCGGAGGTATAAGAAAAGATCTTCGTTCCGATCGCTGCCTCAACCCCGCACTCGAACACTTTATCTCGGGATCATTGATGGCAAGGGCAGTGGTTTTTCCGATCAGATGGTTAAGGGTCGGTTGGTAAGTGGACGTTTTTGCCTGGATCTAGATGCACTTGCCCTATGGTAAAATGTCGTAAACTGATGTTAGTGTAGATTTGTTTTAAATTCTCAAAAAGAGGAGGTACCCACACACAAAATAAACTTGTTGCCAGACCTTACGTTATTTAATATTTTATCAAATCAAAAAAAGGAGAAATATAGATGAAAAAAATTACCAAAGTTTTAATTGGGATGCTGGTGTTTGCGCTCGTTTTTGCTGCCTGCACACCCGCAGCGGTTGAAGAAGTAGAAGAAATAGTTGAGGAAGCAGTAGAAGAAGTAGAAGCAGTTGTAGAAGAAGTGGTAGAAGAGCTCCCGGAAACAGACAAGCTTGTAATTTACTCTCCCAACAGTGACAATCTGCTCAATTCCACCATACCGGTTTTTGAAGAAATGTATGGTGTTGAAGTTGAAGTCATTTCAGCCGGAACGGGCGAAGTGTTCAAACGGTTACAGGGCGAAATGAACAACCCTTATGCTGATGTTGCATACGGTGGATCTTACGCAACGTATATGATCAATGAAGATCTCTTCCAGGACTATGTTTCTGAAAATAACGCTAATGTCATTGATCTCTATCAGAATACTACTGGTTATATCACCCCTTATGTTCTTGACGGAAGTATCATTCTCGTTAACAAGACTCTGATCGGGGATATTGAGATCAAAGGCTATAAAGATCTTCTAAATGATGATCTGGCAGGTAAAATCGTTTCCGCCAATCCCACTGCATCTTCCAGTGCCTATGCTCACCTGACCAATATGCTTAACGCTATCGGAAAAGGAGACTATGAGAGCGAAGAGGGTTGGGCCTTTGTTGCAGATCTGTTTGCTAATACGGTAGTTATTGATAGCTCCAGTTCTGTGTGGAAAGGTGTTCGAGATGGCGAATATACTGTTGGTCTCTCATATGAAGACCCCAGCGCCACCCTTGTTCGGGATGGTGCAGATGTTGAAGTGATCTACATGGAAGAAGGTGTTGTTTACCTTCCCGCCGGTTCCGGCATTATTAAAGATGCGAAAAACCTTCTTAATGCCCGGCGGTTTATTGACCTGATCATCTCAAAAGAGATTCAGAACACATTCGGGACCACTCTCACAAATAGACCTGTGATGGCAAACGTGGATACCCCTGAATACATGACCAATATCTCCGATATCAACGTTATCAAGGAAGATATGGAATATGTGTACCAAAACAAGGAAGCCCTTCAGGAACACTTTAAGGAAATATTTGTAGATCTACAATAGATTCTAATTTCTTGTTTGGGGAAGATTGGTTTCCTTTGAACTAAGGCGCTGGTCTTCCCCAGCAAGCAATTCATGGATATTTACAATGGTGTGTAATAAATTCCCCGTTCTATCTGGTACACGAACCCTGGAGTGTATTGCATGATTTGCTCCGATATTGAATTGTCCATTTACAGATATTGGATTCAAGTATTTTCTCAACCGATTATTTGTTGGACTCAATACTTGAATCCAATCTATTTAAATAGCGCGGAGCTCCAATAAAACAAAAAAGGAAAAGGTGCGATAGATGAGTATCAATATAATAATTAAAAATGCGGTTAAAAAATTTGGGGACAATGCCGTTATATCTGATATTTCACTTGACATAAAGGATAAAGAATTGTTTACTCTCCTCGGTCCTTCGGGGTGTGGAAAAACAACTCTTCTCAGGATGGTTGCAGGATTCAATACGATCGAAGGGGGCGAATTCTATTTCAATGAGAAAAAGATCAACGACATGAAAGTTAGCCAACGCAATATTGGAATGGTCTTTCAGAATTACGCCATATTCCCTCATTATTCAGTACGCCAGAATGTTGAATTTGGTTTGAGAAATCGCAAATTTAGTAAAACGTATATCCAGGAGGAAGCTGATAAATTTCTCAAACTCATGCAGATATACGAATACAGGGATAGAAAGCCGGAACAGCTTTCTGGTGGACAGCAGCAGCGTGTTGCCTTGGCCCGAGCTCTGGTGATCAAACCAGATGTGCTGTTGATGGATGAGCCCCTGTCTAACCTGGATGCAAAGCTGCGTTTGGAGATGCGCCAGGTAATCCGGGATATCCAGAAAGAAGTCGGTATTACAACAATATATGTGACCCATGATCAGGAAGAGGCAATGGCTATCTCAGACAGAATAGCTGTAATGGATAATGGGGTAATTCAGCATGTAGGAACTCCGCAGGAGATCTATCACAAGCCAAGAAATATGTTTGTTGCAACATTCATCGGGCGAACAAATTTCATTAATGCTCGTTATCATGCCGATCAAAAACTGATTGAATTTGGAGAATATAGCTTTTCTGCTGAGAATCTTTCGGCGCGGGAAGACTGCCCCGTCATTCTTTCTGTCAGGCCAGAAGATTTCATAATGCAAAAAGACAATGTTTCACCTTTAAAAGGTATCGTCAGAGATAATTTCTTCTTGGGGATGAACACACATCAGCTGATAGAACTCAGCCACAACCAACAACTTGTAGAGATTATCCGTGAATCTTCTCTGGAAAACCTTTTAACAGTAGGAGAAGAGATCTCTTTATCCATAAAGAGCCAAAAAATCAATGTATTTTCAGAAGAAAGCAAGCAAAATCTCACAAGAAAGGGTTAGGGCATTATGAATCGAAAGTCGCGATTTGATCTTTGGACACTGGTGACTTTGGGGCTTTTTGGGCTCTATGGAGTTTTCCTCATCTATCCCATGATGAATTTACTGACTCAGGCAGTGATAGATAAGGAAACCGGGCAGTTCACGCTGGCATATTTTATTAAGTTTTTCAGTAAGCCTTATTACTTTAATACTCTGCTGAACAGCTTTAAAGTGACTTCTGTTGTCACCATTTTAACCGTAATTGTGGGCACTCCACTGGCATATATGTTTGCCCGCTACAAAATAAAAGGGAAGAGGATTTTAAGGGTATTAATCATACTATCTTCAATGTCCGCCCCATTTATCGGGGCATATTCATGGATTCTTCTATTGGGCCGGAGTGGCTTGATAACACTTTTTTTTGAAAATACTCTGGGGATAACTATTCCCAATATTTACGGTTTTTCTGGAATTCTGCTGGTTCTGACTCTGCAGCTTTATCCGTTGATCTTCCTGTATGTGTCCGGGGCTCTTAAGAATGTGGACAACTCCTTGTTGGAAGCCAGTGAAAATTTAGGTACATCTGGTGTAAGGCGTTTTTTCCTTATCATCGTTCCACTTATTACACCCACTCTTCTGGCAGGCGGCCTTCTTGTTTTTATGAGAGCTCTGGCTGATTTTGGTACACCAATGCTTATTGGTGAAGGATACAGAACTTTCCCTGTGACCATTTTCAATGAATTTATCAGTGAAATAGGTGGTGATGATGGGTTTGCCGCCGCGATCTCCATTGTTGCAATAATAATTACCACCATTGTTTTCTTAATGCAGAAGTATCTTTCCACGCGTAAATCATTTACTATGAATTCACTAAATAAGATCAGGCCTGAAGAAACTAAAGGTATAAAACGGATTCTTATTCATGTCTATTCTTACCTTTTGGTAGGCATTTCTATTATGCCTCAGATTTATATCTTCTACACATCGTTTAAGAACACGCGTGGAATAACCTTTGCCCCAGGGTATTCTCTACAGAGCTACATCAACGCCTTTGATAAAGTTGGAAGCGCTATTGTTAACACCGTGACGATCCCCGCTGTGTCTCTGGTTTTTATTGTTTTTCTGGCGGTGCTTTTGGCTTATATATCTGTCCGGCGCCCTGGGCCGATCTCCACTATGCTGGATTCAATCTCCATGGTCCCGTATATTATTCCCGGGTCGGTTGTTGGTATAGCTTTGCTGATCGCCTTTAATAAGCCGCCCATTTTATTGAGCGGCACCATGGCTATTATGGTTGTTGGTCTGGTCGTCCGCCGGCTGCCGTATACCATACGCTCCAGCGCAGCTATTTTGCAGCAAATTCCCATGAATATTGAGGAAGCTGCTCTCAGCTTGGGCAGTTCTAAAATGAACACGTTTTATAAAATAACCATGCCGATGATGGCAGCAGGAATCGTATCAGGTGGCATTTTGAGCTGGATCACAATGATCAGTGAACTCTCCACAGCCATCCTTCTCTATACAGTGCGTACGAGAACGATAACCATTGCGATCTACACTCAAATTATTCGCGGGAATTACGGAATTTCAGCGGCCCTATCATCCATTCTCGCCCTTCTGACGATCATTTCTCTGCTGGTCTTCAACAAGGTTTCCAAAGAAGGCGATTTATCCATGTGATCGGGTAGAAAGTTGTTAACCGTTAGAGTTCTGACGTTCGTCAGGTGTTATGGTAAGACCCCCGAAAATGATACTGGTGAAAAGGTTACAAAAGACTGTAGTTAGTAAATAATCGTTCCCGGAACGATTATTTACTCTCAGGGGAACAATTGACTCTTAATCAGATGGTAAAAATTTTGTATCTCTCGGTGCATTGAACCTAAACAATTCAAGTCAATATGGTGCGGAATACAAGATATTAAAGCGCGGATAAGCCCATCGCTCTCAGTTCCGCTTTGACCTCACGATAAAAAGCCTGCCAGGCGGGGATAGGGGTAAGGGAGATAAGGTTGGGACAATCATATATTTCTCAATTGAACTTAAAACTAATTGATGGAAAATTGATCCAATCTAATTAAGAATATATTGCGCAAGCGGTATGCCATAACATTTCCCATCCGAAAGATATCAGCTAACCAGGATCCATATACACAGGCTAAATTAAAAGAAGGTGATATTCGATAAGAGCGTGTTTCTTTTGATATATACTTTAACTAATTCATAAAATTCAAGGTAATTATTAAGTATGATTTTTACGGTTTCGACCATACTGTTTGTGTTTTCTTTCCTGAGTGTTGGCATTTCCGCAAGTTTATTTTATTTTCATAAAATGGTACAAAGACGCCAGTTGGGCGTGATATTCCTTTGTTCTGCTGCTGCTAGCTTTGCGTATGGTATGGAAATATTCAGTCCGGCTCTCGCAGATAAATTTGCCTGGGTTGTTGTACGGTATTTTGCCCTGACCATATTTATTCTGGTTTATTCTTTGTTCGTGTTTTATTACACTAAAATACCGATCTCTTTTGTTTCGTGGAAGTTCCTTGGTTTATGCCTGATCCCCGCCACTGCTCTATTTTTCTTAGCTACCTATCCGCTCACGCATCTGGTATATGACCAGATATGGCTGGATTCAAGCGGGCCTATCCCGATGATCAAAAGAACGATGGGCCCTCTTTATTGGGTTTTAAATATCTATGCTTTAGGGCTCCTGCTGGCATTAATTTATCTCATTCTCAGACGTACAGCACAAGTATCAAAACTTGATAAAATCCATTCAGCGATAATTGCTGCGGGGATAATCCTGCATGTGGCCACGCATCTCTTACATCTTGCCGGGGTCAGTATTTTTGGGGTTCTAAACCCAAACATTTTCTCTTATTTTCCTGCAGCGCTGCTGACATTATGGGGGATTCAGCGTTTTCGGCTGGCTGATATCCGCCCGATTGCACGAAATTTAATATTTGATCAAATGCAGGAAAGTATTCTGGTGGTCGACCATCTTGGTAATCTGATAGACATCAACCCGGCTGCAGAAAGATGCTTGAAAACAGTTAATCTTGAGTGCCTGGGGAAGCCCCTTAGTGACATAACAGTTGAATTGGCTGATGTGCTTGCGAACAGCGGCAAACAGGAACAATTTGAATCTTATATTGTGTTACACAAAACTCCCCTGCAGGTGGATATTAATGAGTTGAAGGATCGCAGTGGGGAGGATGCTGGTTATCTCTTGATTCTACGCGATATCAGCAATCAAGTGGAAGCTGAACGGTTGAAGGAAGCAGATACCATGCGAAAAAGCGCCTGGGAAGAACGCATGAAGCTGGCGCGTACCCTGCACGATTCCGCCCTGCAGAATATCGGGAGTTTGATCATATTAGCCGGCTCCGCCAGACAGCGCCTTGATGAACAGCTGCCAAACGAGATTGCACCGCTGGTCGGGCACCTTGAAACTGGCGCCCGACTGGCTTACCAGGACCTGCGCCTATTGATCGACGAACTGCAGTTAAATTCAGCGGCCGAAACAGAATTTGATCTTTTGAAAACATTAGCAGCCAAAATAGACGCGCTAAAGTCACAAGGCAGCAGCGATATTGTGTTTGAAGCACCCACAAACCTGCTGCTGGATGCAGGCCGCCAGCGTGAGGTTTTCTATATCATATTAGAAGCGCTGAATAACGCCTTGAAACATGCCGATGCTAAAATAGTGCGTATCAGGATCTGGCAGTCGGAAGGTGAAATTGTTGGGGAAATTGAGGACGACGGGAATGGGTTTGACCCGCGGCAGAAGAGAAACACCGGTATGGGCATGCAAAACATGCAAAGCCGTGCGCGCCTGATGGGTGGGCAGTTAGCTGTCATCAGCGCGCCTGGAGAAGGTACGCGCGTGCGGCTGGAAATATCCGTTAGCTAGACAATCGGTAGTGAAATAGATGAGAGAGAGCACCAATGAACGAAAACCGCGTTTTGATCGTAGATGATCACCCATTGATGCGCATGGCGATCAGAACCGCCATCAGCAAGCAGCATGACCTGGCGCTGGTGGGTGAAGCGGGCACGCTGGCTGACGGCAGGCGCCTGGCAGAGGAACTGCAGCCAGACCTGATCCTACTCGACCTGTACCTGCCGGACGGCAACGGGTTAGAACTTGCCAGGTTCTGTAATGAGCATTTACCGGACACGAAGATCCTGGTGATCACCAGTTCAAGCAATGAGGATGAGATCCTGGCTGTGCTGAAAGCCGGGGTGGAAGGTATCATAGGCAAAGATTCGCCCCCGGAGCGAATACAGTCTGCCATCAGGAAAGTACTGGCAGGGAACAGCTACCTGATGAACGGAGCGGCCAACGCGCTGCTGCGTGAATACCAAAAAGGGGACACACACGGAGAAGCACAAGCGCTTTCACTAAGCGCAAGGGAGCTGCAGGTGATGAAATTTCTGGCCAGAGGCGAAACCAACGCGGAGATCGCCGCGGGGCTGTTTATCAGCGAAAGCACGGTACGCACGCACCTTCAGCGCATCCTGCATAAGCTCGGACTGCAGAACAAGAATCAGCTTGTTATTTATGCTGCGGAGCATTACCGTTAGCCCTTGTTTTTTTGGTTCATATCTTATTTAAATATAAAAACATTCCTCCTTAAACCAGCGGATACCCCTCATATTTAGCATTAGACAAAACGTCTAATTTACACGGGGTCTAATTCATCATTTTGTCTAATCAAAGTTAGACACCCATATGGTACGAAAACAAGTATTGCAAGATACACTTTTTTTAGAGAGTCAAGAATAGCGTTTGTTTACATATAATTATCTTTATCAAATAGAATTAATTATTTTGGAGCAGGCATGCGATATTACTCATCCATAGGAATAAGAACATTTTTCTCCCTCTTTATGGTACTTGATTTATTGTTTGGCAAAATAGCAACAATCAACGCTGTTTTTGGTGACATGCACTGGGATGGCGGCGTTGACCCGGGTTTTCAAACCTAGTGCGATTACACAATGCGTATTAATTAAAGCATTTTTAAGAGACTCTTATGAAACATAGATTCAAGAAATTATTACTGATAAATTCGAGATGAGGAACCTTTTTATGAGAAGAAATATCCGCCAACCTTTATTGAGTCGACGCTTTAATAAATTATTGAAGTCAATATTATTATTAGTTCTGCTGCTCGCTCTGGCTTTGCCTACGCCTGTATTTGCTGATCTAATCGTCGTCCCTTTTCCTGGTTATGTAGATAAAGAATTTGAAATAGACGCAAGCACAAGTTCTACTCCAATTCCTGGGAATTTGGACGATTGTTTAACGATTGTACTCCATGGCGTGAGTGAATATAGCACCGATGATTCTCTTGTTATCACATCCGGGCCCAGTCATGGTTATGCGTTTGTTGATGTTAGAGATATGGAGGGCGGAACATTTTCGTATTATTATCATGGTTACACCCCAGAATATGGTTACACCGGTACAGATTCTATTACATATTCACTGCATGATGTATATCACAATCTTTCTGAAGACTATACCTACACATTTGATATAGGTCCTAATGACGCGCCGACTAATATCACGCTCTCAAGCTCAAGTGTGGCTGAGAACCAGGTCATTAATACGTCTGTTGGCACACTCTCCAGCACCGATGCCAATGAGGCCAACTCGTTTGAATACAGTTTGGTGGGCGGCGATACCGGCTCTTTTAATATCTCCGGCTCCTCCCTGCGCGCTTCAGCCAGTTTCGATTATGAAACCAAAAGCAGTTATTCAGTACGGGTACGCTCCACTGACCAGGGCGGATTGTATTATGAAGAAACCTTACCCATCAATGTAACCAATGTCAACGAGGCGCCGACCATCACCTCCAACGGAGGTGGAGCAAGCGCCGGCGTGTCGGTGGCTGAAAACAGCACGGCAGTCACCACTGTCACGGCAGCAGACGTAGACGCGGGAGCGACGCACACATACTCGAT